>NZ_JABUCO010000020.1:0-104492 GCF_019835205.1 Rhodococcus sp. BP-261
AACGACTCGCCCAAGGCAAAAGCAAACGCGACATCATCCGCTGCCTCAAACGAGCCGTCGCCCGCGAAATGTTCCAGCTACTCACACAGAAAATCAGCAGTTGACACTCATAGGAGCATCACGGGTGGCGCAGCCGCCAGAACCGCCGCGCCCGTCAGCGTCCCGGCCCCGCCGAGTTTCGCGGGCACGATGGCGAGGTCGTCGAGGAAGCGCAGTCGCGCGTGCAGTGCCGCCGACTCCTTGATCGGATCCCACAGCGGTGGCCCGGCCTGCGCGAATCCGCCCCCGATGACGACGAGGTTCACGTCCACCAGCGCCACCGCCGACGCGATGGCCTGCCCCAAGGCGACGCCCGCGCGCTGCAGCGTCGTGATCGCGACGACGTCACCGTCCCCCGCGGACCTGGCCAGCTCGGCGCCCGTCGAGCCTTCCCATCCCTGTTCCTGAGCCCAGCGCACCGCGGACGGCCCGCTGGACACCGTTTCGACGCAGCCGAGGCCGCCGCACGTGCACGGCGTCGTCGAACCGGGGACGACGATGTGGCCGATGTGGCCCGCATTTCCGCTGCGTCCGTGCACGATCTCACCGCCGAGAACAAGGCCGCCGCCGATCCCGGTGGACACGACGATGCTCAACACGTCGTCGACGCCTTGCGCAGCGCCGAACTTGTGCTCGCCGAGCGCGGCGCATCCGCCGTCCATGGCGACCGTCACCGACGCGTCGGGAAACTGCTTTTCTACCGCTTCGCCGAGGCCGAAGCCGTCCTTCCATTCCGGGATGTTGATCGGTGCGACGGATCCGGCGACGGTGTCGACAGGCCCGGAACACGCGATTCCGACGCGGTCGATGTCGCTGCCGACGGCTACCGCGTCGAGCAGCTCGGAACAGGCCTTCCAGACGTCCGTCCGGGGCGTCGGAACTTCCAGTGCTTCGCCGGGGCGCCCGTCCTCGGCGACGACCGCCGCGGTCATCTTCGTTCCTCCGATGTCCAATGCCAGCGCAGTCATCGTTCCACGGTACCGGTGCCCGCGCTCGGTTCTAGGAAGCCCGCAGGACCACGACGAGATTGCTCGCGAGTAGCTCCCGAACGAACGGGATGTCGATGAGCCACCAGGCCCACCGCGGATGGTAGCGAGGGAATGCCGCGAGTAGATCACCGTTGGAAGTGCTTCGCGCCCAACGTAATCCGTCGGCGGCACCGATGTCGAACAGGGATTCTCCGAAGAGGTTCTTCGGGTCGCGGCCGTGCTTTCGGCGGTAGCGTTCGGCGGCGTATCGACCGCCGACGTAGTGCCACGGCCGGGTCTCGTGACCGCCGAACGGGCTGAGCCAGAGCGTGTACGACAGCACCATAAGGCCACCGGGTTTGGTGACGCGGAGCATCTCCTCGGCCATCGTCCACGGTTCACGCACATGTTCGGCAACGTTCGACGAGAAACAGATGTCGACGCTGTCGTTGCGGAACGGCAGTGCCATCCCGGAACCGCGCACGCTGCCGTGCACCTGCAGTCCTGCGGCGTGCATCTCGGAGGGGTCCGGTTCGACCGGGAGGTACCGGGCGCCGCTGTCGAGGAACACCTGGGCGAAGTAGCCGGGGCCACCACCGACATCCACGACGACGCGGTCGCGCAGCTCGTCACCGGTCAGGCCGCGGTAGAGGTCGCCGATCAGCTCGACGGAGTCGCGGGCGAGTGCGCCGTAGAAGATGTCGGGAGCGGTCTGTTCGTGGCCGAAGTCCTTCAGCAGGCTCACCGATCGACGCAGTGTCGCGCGTTTCGCGAAGTAACGGGTGACCCCGGACCTGCGGCTCCTGAAGTACGACACGAGCAGAAAGAGTATGTGAAGCTGACGCGTCGAGCTTCGCTGGGCCGGACGAACCGCTAGGGTGTTTCGAGTTCGTGTTTCGTGGCCGTAATGGGGGAAGCTGTGCAAGAGGTGCTGCTGCTCTGCTGGCGAGATACCGGCCACCCGCAAGGTGGGGGCAGCGAGCGCTACCTCGAGCAGGTAGGCGCGGGTCTGGCGCGAGGCGGAGTTCGAGTGACGCTGCGGACGGCGTCGTACCCGGGGGCTCCCGCCGAGGAGATGGTCGACGGCATCCGCATCAGTCGCGGGGGTGGTCGTCTCAGCGTGTACCCGCGGGCTCTGGCTGCCATCGTCGCTGGTCGGCTCGGGTTCGGGCCTCTGCGCGGAATCCGGCCCGACGCCGTCGTCGACACCCAGAACGGCATTCCCTTCTTCTCGCGCCTCGCCGCGGCCGCCCCGGTGACGTTGCTGGTGCATCACTGCCATCGCGAGCAGTGGCCGGTAGCGGGTCCGCTGATGGCCAAGCTCGGCTGGTGGCTCGAGAGTGTCGTGTCGCCGCGGGTGCATCGACGCAATCAATATTTGACGGTGTCGCTGCCGTCGGCCGACGAGCTGGTTGCCCTCGGGGTCGATCGTGACCGCATCGCCGTCGTTCGCAACGGCGTCGACGCGCTTCCGCCCGAGGCCCCCGAGGACGTTCGATCCGCTCATCCGTCGCTGTCCGTGCTGTCGCGTCTGGTGCCGCACAAGCAGATCGAGGACGCGCTCGCCGCCGTCGCCGCCCTGCGGCCGCGTGTTCCGGACCTACATCTCGACGTCATCGGCGGCGGTTGGTGGGAAGACAACCTGCGGCAGCGCGCCACCGAACTCGGCATCGACGACGCAGTCACCTTCCACGGCCACGTCGACGAGGCTCGCAAACACGAACTCCTCGGGCAGTCGTGGGTGCATGTGATGCCGTCGCGCAAGGAGGGGTGGGGTCTCGCCGTCGTCGAAGCGGCTCAGCACGGTGTTCCGACGGTGGGATACCGCAGCTCGAAGGGCCTCACGGACTCCATCATCGACGGCGTGACGGGTTTGCTCGTCGGCTCCGACGAGGCCGAGCGTGACGTTCCTGCGTTGACCGATGCCGTGGCCGATCTTCTGCTCGACGCCGACCTGCGTGCCGATCTCGGTGAGAAGGCACGCGTCCGCGCGCGGGAGTTCTCGTGGGAACAATGCGCGCACGGCGTGCGCAACGTTCTCGAGGCGTCGACGACGGGTGCGCACGTGTCCGGGCTGGTGTCGCCCGGGCCGGCTCAGGTTTTGCGTCTGTAGACCGCGACGCTCACCCCGCCGACGAGCAGCGCGATCCACACCAGATGTGCCGCGCCGACCAACCAGTTGGCCGACGATCGAGCTCTCTCCCGTGCGTCCGGAACGCGGTACAACGCCAATTCGTCGTCCGAGTAGACGTTCTCGAGCTGGTCCAGCGTGCGCTGCGAGTCGCCGAGCTGCCCGGGCGTCGTACGTTCCACCAACACCCACGCGACACCGAGTTCTCGCACTCGTTCGACGTCGCCGCCGGCCACCAGCACGGACTCGACGCCTTCCGCGCGTGATCCTTCACCGCGGACCGTGCCGCCCGCGACGATCAGTTCGCCGGTCTGCAGCACGTCGAGCGGCAGCATGCGCGGCGCCGGATCCAGCACGGGCGCGTCGCCGCTGTACGGGAAGATACGGAACATGCCCGCGGGGAGGACGGCGACGTCGCCCGCTTCGTTCTCGAGTCGTTCGGCGACGGTGGTCCACGACGACGGATAGCGAACCGGCTCGACCTGCCCGGCGACGCCCCACACCAGGTCGGGCAGCGCGACGACGACGGCCAGCATCGCGGCGACCGCAGGCAGCCATCGATTGCGCAGTCGCACACCGACCCAGACGACCCCGGCCGCGGCCGCGAGGGCGTAGAACGGCATCGCCAACGCGACCCACTTCTGGGCGTCGCGCAGCAGTCCCGCGCCGGGGACGTTCGAGACAGCCCATTCGCCGACGCGCAGGCCTGGGCCGGTCGCGCCCAGCGTGGGGCCCAGAACTGCGACAGCCGCAACGACACCCAGCGCGAGCACGTACGGGTTGCGTCGACGCCGCCACAGCGGTGCGAGACCCAGCGCGACGACTGCCAGCAGCAACACCGTTCCGAACAGCGCGAACACGGACGTGCGAGTCGGCGGGACGGCGTCGGAGTTCCAGATGCCGCCCAGTCCGGCGAGACTGCCGATCGTGCCGAGGCCCGGTTCGGCGCGGGCTGCGAATGCTGCGACTCCGGCCGGGTCGCTGCCCTCGGTTCCACCTCCGGACACGACGGTCGCGACGAGCCACGGCAGCGAGGCCGCGACGGCCAGCACGAGCGTCACGACGGTTCGGCGGGCGCGATGCACGCCGCCTGGAGTCGCCGCGAGCACGATCGCGACCGACGCCGCGAGCAGCGCGCCCGTCGGCGTCAGTCCTGCAGCGGCGAGACAGGCTGCCAGCGAGGCCCAGCGGCCGCGTCGGCGAAGGGTCAGGGCGGCACAGACAGTCCACGGCACTGCGGCGTAGCCGACGAGCAGCGACCAATGCCCCTGCAGTAGGCGCTCGGCCACGTACGGGTTCCAGATGGCGACGGTCGACGCCGTCAGCAACGCGGGCGTCGACGCGAAGGGAAGCAGCGCCCGCACCATCTGCGCTGCACCCCACCCGGCCAGCCACAGCGCGAGCAGCAGCACGGTCTTGACGACGATTCCGCCGTCGACGACGGCCGACAGCGTCGCCACGAACGTGTCCTGCGGCACCGCTCGGGCGGCAGCGTCGGTCGTGCCGAGAGCGGCGTCGGTCAGGTACGAGCGAGGGGTGCTGACCGCGTCGCGCATCAGCAGGTAGCCCGAGCCGAGAAGGGGCCCGACGACGGCGAGCGCGAGGATCAGGCTGAACGCTGCCGGTGCGGCCGTCCGGCCGCGCTGCGTCCACGCCACTCACGGGACCCTATACCGTGTCCCCATGCCGTCCCGCACCGTCAGCACCTCGGCGGTCGCCGGGATGTCGATGGTCACGGCCGGGTCGATGGCGGCCAACGCCGCGTCGTACCTGCTTCACCTGCCTGCCAGCCGTTTCCTCGGCCTCGCCGGCTACGCCGAGTTCGCAAGCCTGCTCGCCGCGCAGTTGGTTCTCGCGGTGCCTGCGCTCGCGCTGCAGTCCGTCGTCGCGCGTGATGTCGTGCGGGGGCGGAACAGCGGTGAGCTGCGGTCGCTCGGATATCGGTCCGCTGCCGTCGTCGCGGTCCTGGCGTTGGTCGCGTCGCCGGTCGTCGCCTGGGCGCTGCAGACGGGCGTGCTGGCGACGGTGTCGGCGTTGGTCGTCGCGCCCGTGCTGGTCGTGTTGGCGACGGAACAGGGGTTGCTGCAAGGTTCTGCGCGTTTCGGGACGTTGAGCATCGTGTTGGCTGCCGCGGGTCTCGGCAAGGTCGTGCCCGCGGTCGTCGTACTGGCGTTCGGAGGTGGGCCGGGCATCGTCCTGGCGGCCAGTGCGGCCGGAACGTCGATCGTGGCCGTCGGCGCTCGGCTTGCGACTCGAACGACGACTGGGCCGTCGACATCCCGGCTCAGTGTCGTCGAGGTGCTCGCCGCATCTCAGGTGCAACTGGCGTTGATCCTGCTGTCCTCGGTCGATCTCGTGCTCGTGAAGGCGTTGCTCGACGACGATCAGGCCGGTCTCTACGCACTCGGTGCGGTCGCGACGAAGGCCGCGTTCTGGCTGCCTCAAGCCGTCGGCGTCGTGCTGTATCCGAGAATGGCGAACCCGAAGCAGTCCGCGTCGGCGCTTCGATCCGCGCTTGCGGTCGTCGCCGGAATCGGGGCCGTGCTGGTCGTGGGGTGTGCCGTCGCGTCGCCTCTGTTGCCGCTCCTCGTCGGCGACGCGTATGCACCGGTCAAGGGGTACGTGTGGATCTTCGCGCTGCAGGGAGCGTGCCTCGCGGTGTTGCAGAGCGGATTGCTGTGGGCTATCGCGGGCAACAGAACTCGCCTGGCGGCCGTCGCCTGGGTCGGCCTCGTCGTCGAGGTGGTGCTTCTGGCGACGGTGGCGTCGACGGTGGTCCAGTTCGTCACCGTGGCGGCGTCCGTCGCTGCGGTCTGTGCGGCGGTGATGAGTGCGGTCGCGATAGGCGCGTCGCGCCCGTGAGTGGGAATGTATAGCGGGCTGTACATTCCCACTCACGGGTGACGAAGTCGCCTACTCCTTCGACAGATTCGTACGGGGGATTTCCTCGGTCCGGTCCGTCGTCCAGTCGCGGCCGACGGGCTCGGTGCGCGGGGCGTAGCCGCCGTCGTCGGTGCGCTGCGGTCCGCCGGTGCGTGCAGGCTGACGCGGGCCGCGGCCGCCGCGCAGGCCGAGCAGGATGCCTGCGATCAGTGAGATGACTCCGAGAATGCCCGCGATGATCGGGAGCGTGCGGCCGAACAGCGACAGCTTGTCCTGACCGTCCTTGGCTTGCTGGATCTGGTACTCGACGGTGTTCTCGTCGAACGCGATCGGGGCGTTCAGGACGTCGACCTCGGGCTGGCCCGCGGTGCGCGAGTAGTACTGGTGGACCTGCTCTTCGCCCTTGACGATGACGCCGGTCTCCGGCTCGACCCACACCGTGCGCGTGTTCTCGTACCAGCGCGTCATCGTGACCGGAGCCTCGCCGCCCTCGACGCCCCACGTCGCGGCAGGCAGCGTGACCTTGTTGGTCGGGGTGTTGACGACCGTCGACAGATCGACCGGTCCGACGTCCTGCTGGTACTTGTAGACCTTGGTGCCGTTGATCTCGGTCTCTTCGACGAAATCGATGTCCTTCGACGCGCGAGCGTTGATGTCGAAGAACGGGTAGCTCTTCTGCTCGGCGTTGAACGGGAACTTGTACTGAAGGCCCGTGTGCTGCACTTCCTCGGCGGGCTTGTCACCCTGCACCTGGATGCTGCCGATCGGATCGTCGACGGGCATCGAGCTGACGCGGTCGACGGTGACGCGGTCGACGGTCGCGGTCAGCAGGCCGGTGTCGCCCTGCTTGTCACTGCGGCGCAACGTCTGTCCGGCCTGCAGCGTCATGTCCGTTGCGCCCGACGGCTCCTCGACGGTGACGAAACGCTGCGACACGAGCGGAACGTTCTGGTCGACCTGTGCGCGACCCGCGGTGAGCGATGCGGCGTTGAGCACGCTGCCCGTTCCGGTCGACACCGTCGTGACCTCGAGGTCCAGTGGCGTCTTCTCGAGGCGCGACACCGTGTAGGTCGGTATCAGAATCGCGGCGATCACGAGGAATGCACCCAGGCCAACGAGAACGAGGGCAACAATCCGGCTCGGCCCTGAGCGCTCCGCCATGTGACAGTCTCCTTAGTCTTATTTCCCGGCGTGCCGCTGCTTCCACCCCCGTCAGCTCGGGTAACGCCCGCGTCCCCGACCTGGAGTGTCCGATTGGTATCGCCACGTCGCAGGTGACAGTAACAGTGATCACGCGTCGCAGTCGCGGGCACGCCCGATCATGGTCAACTTTCACGAACGTAAGTGCTTGACTGGTCGACGATGAGTACACCGACTGTCTCCGTTCCGCGCGAAGTCGTTCCGTTGCGCGGGTTCATCCCCTCGCTGGAGGGGATGCGCGCCTTCGCGTCCATCGGGATCATCGTCACGCACGTCGCGTTCCAGACCGGTGCCGCGAACTCGGCCGTCCTGGGCCGCATCTGGGGACGATTCGATCTCGCCGTCGCGTTGTTCTTCGCGCTGTCGGGCTTTCTGCTGTGGCGGCCGCATGCGGCTCACGCACGGGGCCTCGGCCAGGCCCAACCCATCCTGCGGTACTTCTGGTCGAGGGCGGTCCGCATTCTGCCCGCGTACTGGGTCGTCGTGACGCTGGTGCTGTTGTTCCTGCCGAACACGGGAAGCAGTTGGCGGGTGTGGGCGGCGAATCTGTCTCTGACACAGGTGTTCGTGCCGTTGACGCTCACCGAGGGCATGACTCAGATGTGGAGTCTGTCGGTCGAGGTGGCGTTCTACCTGGTGCTGCCGCTCATCGCCGTGTCGATGCTCGGACTGCGTGGTGATCGAGCACGATTCCGACGGCCGGTGCTGTTCGTCGTCGCTCTCGCGAGTCTGAGTTGGGCGTTCATCCCGGTGTCGACGCCCGACGCCATCCACCACGACAACTGGCTACCCGGCTACTTCGCCTGGTTCGCGGCGGGCATGCTGCTGGCCGAGTATTCGACGAGTTCCAGGACGTGGATGCATCGCGTCATGGGGCACAGGGTGTTTGCCGCGTCCATCGCGGTGGTGGCGTTCGCCCTGTCGGCGACGCCTCTCGCCGGGCCGGAAGGATTGGTGCGTCCCGAGCCGTGGCAGTTCGCGGTCAAGGTGACGCTGGGCGCGATCCTCGCGTTCGCGATGTTGTCGCCGCTCGTCCTTGCCGACGAAGGTCGGAAGCACCGCGTGCTGGAACATCCGGTGACGCTCGCGCTCGGCCGTTGGTCCTACGGCATCTTCATCTGGCATCTCGTCGTGCTGGCGATGGTCTTCCCGGTGTTCGGTCTCATCCCGTTCTCCGGCCATTTCCTGTTGGTGTTGGTCGTGACCGTCGGCCTGTCGATTCCGGTCGCCGCGGCGAGCTACGCCTTGATCGAGGAGCCGGCGAGGCGGGCGCTGCGCACCCGTGCGCGGTAAGTCGGTCCATGGAGCAACTTTTCACGCACGGGTGCGAAGCGCACTCACCGCCAAAGCCGCGATGCCGACGAGTGCGGAGAACTGCACGAGATACGAATGCCCGACGTAGCCGTCCGCGTCGCGCCACGGCCCCTTGGACAGCAGACCCATCGAGAGCAGGGTGCCGACGCCTGCAGTGGCGACGAGCGTCGTCGCGGCGATGTCCGGTCCGTAGCGTCGGCCCAGCCACCAGCCGAGTGCACCGACAGCCGCCGTCGTGACGACCCCGGCGATACCCGCGACGACCGCTGCTGCGACGAGTAGGAACGTCCAGGCGAGTATCGGACTGCGCCAGGGCGCCGGGGCGGGTGCGTCGGTCTCTCGGCTCCGAAGGAAAGCGAAGAACGTCAACGGGATCAGCAGCAACAGGCCGCCGAAGATGCCGAGGCGGTACCACGTGTCCGACGGGTAATCGAGCGTCACCGCAGTGACTCCTGCGGGAACGGTCCAGCCCTGCTGCCACCCGTTCACGACGACGGGTTCGAGTACGGTGCCGTCGGGAGTCGTTGCGCGCCAACCGATGTTGCTGCTCTCGGGGACGACGAGGAGCTGATCGGTCGTCGAGTCGCTCAGCTGGATCTCACGGTGGTTCTCTTCCCACGCCGACGTCGCCACCTGGCGGGGGGTGTTCGCCTGCGTGGTCTCGGCAGCAGTGGAGCCTGCGGAACGATCGGTTGCAGATGCAGGAACGGGCATGGTGCGCAGGCGCATTCCGTCGACGACGAACGCCGCACCCGGATCGACGACGACGTCCTGTCGACCTTCCGGCAGCGGGGTCGGGTTGAGCCTGTCGTTCGGGACCGGGAACACACCCTCGCACATCGTCGCCTGCAGCGGTGCACCGGAACGGAATTGTTCTGCCGTCGCGGTCACCGACGCGCGGGTGGTCTGCCCGGCAATCGACACGATCGGTCCGACGTCGCATCCGACGGTGATCTCGCGGTCCTCGTTCGCGGGAGCGAACTCATCGGCAGCTGTGCCGACTTCCTGTCCACCGGACAGGACCGTCACCTCGGCGAGACCCGGCGGCTGCGGGACGATGAAGCCGAGTGAGTTCCGGTCCCATACGTCGTCCCAGTCGACGATCGACAGCACGATACGGTCGGTCACCCGTGGCTGGAGGTCGACGGTCGTGGTCCCGTCCGTGTCCACGTCCCGAACCTGCGGTCCGGCACCGAGATTCACGGCCACGCGCGTCGGGTGCGCGGGTAGGGTGCCGACGCTCGGCGTCAGGGTGAGACCGTCGACGAGGGTCGGCTCGGGCAGATCTATCGTCAGGGTCGGTTGAGTTCCCGCTCGCTTCTCGACGCTCTTCTGCGGTGCCGTCCACGACGTGCGGTCGTCGCCGTCGGTGGCCGCGAACGCCGAGCCGTGCAGATCGCCGACGTCCGACGCGCCACTCGTCGTAGGCCGATCGGGTTGAGACAGAAGCGCTTCCAGCTCGGGGCTCTGTCGAGTGCGCAGCGTCAGTTCCGGCAACACCGCAGTTCCGATGGGAACCGACAACGTTCGCGAGAACCTGCCCAGTTCCTCGGGTTGCTGCGACAGGCCGCTGCTGCAGCGGATGCGATCGGCGGTGTCGAGGCATCCAGGGCGACCGGGGAATTCCTGGCCGAGGTCCCACTCCTTCACGCGCGCACCGTCGGTCACGGGAGGGAGTACCGCACGGTGAACGATCGACACCTGTTGCGGCGCATCGCGATCGGAGTAGTCGTCGACGGACAGCTCGCTGATGCCGAACTGGCTTCCTCGGGTGCCGTCGACTGTCGATTTCGCAGTGATTCGCACCCAGGGCGTGGAGCCACCGGGAAGCGACACCGTCAACGGGTCACCCGGCCTGTCGACGCGGGCCGCGGTGCTGCCGTTCGGTGTGGTGATTTCGAGCCACTTCACGGGGTCGCCGATGGTGCCGGGACTCGTGCGCAGATGGAGCAGTCCACCGCGTATCGGAGTGTCGAAGTCGACCTGAAGCCACTGTCCCACAGCGCTTTCGATGCCGTTGGACACCCAGGCCGTCGCGAGGTCGCCGTCGACGACTGCCGCGACGCCACTGCCGGGCTTCGTGCCACCGATCTGCGTCGAATCCGAGGCGGAGCTCGACGCGGTGATGGTCGCGCCCTCCCATTCCGCGTTCACCGTGTCGGCGCCGTCGACCGGATAGTCGGGCACTTCGTTGAGCGACCGTCGCGGTTCGTCGATCGAACGCAGCGCGGAACTGTGGTCGTCGACCTGGCCGAAATCCGTTTCCCGATTCATCGGGGTGTCCGTCACGGTGACCGTGTCGACGTCCATGCCCGCGGCGGCCGCGTCGGATGCGAGGATGACGGGACCGGCAGGGACCGCGTCCGGAGCGCCGGAGTTACGCCGAGTGTTCAAGCGCTGCACCGATTCCGGGCCACCCTGCACGAACGGCACGCGATCCAGGTCGACGGCGTAGGGGCCGGACACCCCTGCCGTCGACTCGACTTCGTAGATCTCGATTGCCGGGTACGGGGGCCGTAGATCGCCGTCGACGGTGACGCCCTCCACCGTGCCGGGGGCGATCTCGTCACCGAACTCGGCGACGCGCGTCAGTCCCGGGGATCCGTCGAGTGCCGCATGCACCTGCACGGGACGGGTGGAACGAGAGGTCTCCGGTTCCAGATCGTTCCGCACGACGACGTAGCGAATTCCCTGGCCGCGCAACGTGTCCGCGAGACCCGCCGACGGGGAACCGTCGGCGATGAGGCGTTGGACGGAGTCGAGCGCGCGAATCGCGCCGGGAGGGGTGAGCGGCACCGAATCACGCACGGCCCAGGGCGTCGTCGCCAATGCTTGAAGCGGTTCGTCGCGGGTCAGGCCCCACGTCTGCAGGGCGAAGGGTGCGCCGGGGACGACGAGGGCGCGGTCGGCGTCGGAGCCGTCGGGACTCGTTCCCGACGCGTTCTCGGTGAGCCAGTCGGCCGCATCGTGCCAGTACTGCGGAATGGATTGATAGGCACCGCGAGGGGCGAGCTTGCCGGTCCAGGCGAGTGACGTCGAGAACGTCAGAGCGACGAGGACGAGCCCGGCGACGGCGACCATCTTGTCGCGTTCGGGGTGTGCGATCGCTGTGGTCCACGTCCGGAACGGCGCGGAGCCGGGCAGCGGAACACGTGCCAGGAGGTGAGCGAGCCCGAGTACCAACGGGATTCGAACGACCGGCTCGAGCTTGTGCACGTTGCGCAGGGGAGCGCCTGCCGTGTCGAGGAAGAGTCGGACGGAGTCCGCGATCGGCGAGCTCAGGTCACCGACGTAGCCCGCGGTCAGTCCGACGATACCGACGAACAGCAGAACGGTGAGGCGTCCCCGGGCAGGCATGGACCGCATCGCGAGGCCGATGACGCCTGCCGCTGCGACGACACCCGTCGCGACGACGGCCGCCGGCTGAGTGACCAGCACTGCGCCGGCCACGCGCTCGGGGGAGACGAACGGCGTCCAACTGCTCGTGCCGCGCAGAATTTCGGCGAGCGACGCCCATTGCGTCGTGGTGCCGGATGATTCGATGTAGTCGAGGAACGGCGGGCTGACGCTGCCCAGTAGCAGCAGCGGGACGATCCACCACAGTGTCGCGAAGACGAGGAAGCCTGCCCACCACGCGCAGAACCGGATCCAGCGACTGTTCGGTCGGTGGCACAGTACCCAGACGACGCCGACGAGGCACGCGGCCGCCGTCGCAACGGCATTGACGGCACCCATGAGCGCGACGGCGACGGCCGACTGCGCGGCGAGCTTGCGGAGTGCAGGCGACCTGTCGGAACCCGGACGGAACGCCCACACGATCGGAACAAGCACCCACGGCGCGAGCATCATCGGCATCGTCTCCGACGAGATCGACGCCAGAGTCGTGATCACGCGCGGCGACAGAACGAATGCGAACGCCGCGACGATGCGCGAGCTGCGGCTTCCGACACCGATCGCCTCGGCAAGTCGAACGATTCCCCAGAAACCCGCGATCAGCAGCAGTGCCCACCAGATGCGCTGTGTGACCCACGGCGGAATCGACAGAACATCACCGAGCGCGAAGAACGCTCCGTGCGGAAAGAAGTAGCCGTACGCCTGATTCTGAACCTGACCGAGCGGCGCCTGCGACGTCCATTGATGCGCAGCGCGCGCGAGGAAGCCCAGCGGGTTCTGGGTCAGGTCGTATTTGGTGTCCGCAACGGTGAAGCCGGGAACCTGGAGAAAGGTGAGAAGGAAAGCGAGGGCGGAGACGCCGAGCAGCCACCGTCGACCGAGTGGTTCGGAAGAGATCGAAGCAGGAGCGTCAGCGGCTGCCGTACTCAACCTGGTTCAGCAGCGAGGAGTCGGCATTTCCGGAACGATCGATGTCGGGACGGGTGTTGTCCGACGCCGCCGCAGTCACTCCGAACACGACACCGGCGCCCAGCACCGCGCCGACCACCGCAGCAACAACTCCCGGGACAGCGAACTTCATCTCGGTTCTCCACTTTCGTCGACAGGCGCCGGGGACAAACGATCGCGCGCGGCTCACGGTATCACCCGAACGCGTGGACGCCCGGGTGCACGCGCGGTTCAGGCGACCGCGAACCTGCGTTACTTGCCCGGAGGGACGATCAACACCGGTCGATGACTGTGGCGCAGCACATGATCGGCGACGGAACTCTGGAGCAACGAACGGAGCCCCGTCGTGCCGCGAGTGCCGGTGACGATGATGTCGGCGTCGACGTCGTCGGCCTTCTCGACGATGGCGCTCCAGATCGCCGTCGTGCATTCGGCGCAGCTGCCCTCGACTTCCAGACCCGCTCGTTCTGCGAGTGCGACGCCTTCGTTGTTGGTCACCTTCGCGTCGGTCAGCGCGACGTCCTCGGCCTGGTCGTCGGGAACCCATTCGGGCTGCATGACGCCCGAGAGTCCCGACATGCGCGCGGCTTGGCGCACCATCGGCTCCCATGCGGTGACGACGACAGCCCGCCGCGTCGTCAGAAAGCGGCCTGCGTACTCGATGGCGCGTTTGGCGTTGTCGGAGCCGTCGTAGGCGATGAGGATCAGGTCCGAAGGCATCGAATTTCCCTTCTGATGTCGCTTTTGTCCAAGGTTATCTCGTTCGGACGCGGGATCGCGTGGGTACGGTCCGCTCCGCTACGGTCGAATGTCATGAGGAAGTTCCGTTCGCCCGTGCCCGTCCTCGCCGTGGTGCTCGGGGTCGGTGTCGTCACCGGATGCAGTAGTCAGAGCTCCGAGTCGGCGCCGATTGCCACGTCCTCGCCCGTCCCCGTCGCCGAACCGACCGGTACGACAAGCGAAGTCGTTCCGCCGCCGGTCGACGCGTGTGCGACGTTCGTCGGAACCCTCACCGAACGCCAGCGTCTCGCGCAGCTGTTGACGGTCGGCGTCACCGGAACTGCCGACGCCGTCGACATCATGTCCCGTGAGCAGGTCGGCGGAATCTTCATCGGCAGTTGGACCGATTCGTCGACGCTCGCCTACGGCCAAGTACCCGAGATTGACGCGGCGGCCGCGGTTCCCCCGATGGTGACGATCGACGAAGAGGGCGGCAGGGTCTCACGCGTCGAAGATCTGTTGGGTCCCGATCCGTCGGCGCGCGAAACAGCCCGGACGATGACGCCGGATCAGACATATCAGATGGCCCTCGAACGCGGCACCGAGCTGAAAGAGCTCGGCATCACCGTCGATTTCGCTCCCGTCGTCGACGTCAGTGGCCAGCCCGACGATTCGGTCATCGGTGACCGTTCGTACTCCGAGGATCCCCAGGAGGTCATCGCCTACGCCGGGGCGTACGCCCAGGGATTGCGCGACGCGGGAGTTCAGCCCGTCATCAAGCACTTTCCCGGCCACGGCTCCGGCTCCGGCGATTCGCACACCGGTGCTGTGACGACGCCTCCGCTCGAACAGCTGCGTCAGTCCGATCTGCTTCCCTATCAGGCTCTCTCCCAGACAGGTGTCGGAATCATGGTCGGGCACCTCGACGTTCCCGGTCTGACCGATCCCGGATACCCGGCCAGCATCAGCCCCGCCGCGATGAAGTTGCTGCGCGACGGCGTCGGATACGGTGCTGCACCGTTCACCGGGCCGATCTTCACCGACGACCTCAGCGGAATGGCCGCGATCACGGATCGGCTGGGCATCGTCGCAGCCGTCGAGTCCGCCTTGGTCGCGGGCGCCGACGTGGCGTTGTGGCTGACGACCGACGACGTGCCCGCAGTGCTCGACAACCTCGAGGAAGCCGTCGCGACGGGGCGTCTGCCTGCAGCGCAGGTCGATCGGTCGGCTGCCACTGTGGCCCAGTTCAAGGGTGCCTGCTAGATTTCACGGGCTCTTCGAACGCTCGTAGTGACGTAGGCCTCCTTACCGTGGAGTAAGGTTATGTGTTCGACGTTGTTTGGGAGGACACATGGCTGGCGGCTCCAAGCGATTGCCCCGCGCCGTCCGGGAGCAGCAGATGCTCGACGCGGCGGTCGATGTGTTCTCCGACAACGGTTTTCACGAGACCTCGATGGATGCGATCGCCAAGAAGGCGTCGATTTCCAAGCCGATGCTGTACCTGTACTACGGATCCAAGGACGAACTGTTCGCCGCGTGCATCAACCGGGAGGGCGTCAAGTTCGTCGAGGCACTCACCCCTGCCGCCGACCCGACGCTCACTCCGCGCGAGCAGCTACGACGCGCACTCCTCGGCTTCCTCGGCTTCGTCGGCGAACACCGAAAGTCCTGGATGGTGCTGTACCGGCAGGCCATCGGACAGTCGGCCTTCGCGTCGCAGGTGCAGAGCAGTCGTGATCGGCTCATCGAACTGACCGCCGGACTGCTCGAGATGAGCACGAAGGACCCGGAGCCGGGCCAGAATTTCGGCCTCATGGCTGTCGCCCTCGTCGGGGCGGGTGAAGCTGTCGCGGACCGCGTCGCCGGTGGCGAAATCGAGGTCGACGCGGCCGCGGACCTGCTCGAAAACCTCGCCTGGCGTGGTCTGGCGGGTAAGAAAACTGCGCACCTGGGGTAATGGGCTTTGGTAGGCCCGGCCGGGGGTCGGTCCCGCCCCGGGGGTTCGGACTTGCGCCCGGGGTTCGGACCGAATGTGGCTTTCGGGTCACTCTGAGTGACTCAGGGGCGCCCTCGCTCTGGTGGCCCCGGCTGGGGGGTTCGGAGCGAATGGAGCTTTCGGGTCACTCTGAGTGACCGAGGGGCGCCTTCGCTCCGGTGGGCCCGCCCGGAGTGACCGAATGTGACATTCGGTCACTCCGGGGACCCAGAACTCCGGGGACCCAGACCACCGGACCAAACCACCGCACTCGGGCCGGGCACCTACCTCAATGTGGCGGTCAGGTGCGGGTAACCCTTTTTCGGGTGCTTGAGGGACAGATCCCAGCCGGACTCGACGGGTTCGGCATAGAGGTTGACCGTCGCGGGCAGGATGATCGGCTTGCCGAAGCGGACGTTGTACGTGACGCGCGAGGGCACGCGACCCTCGACGACGCCCAGTACCGCTGCGGCACTCCACATTCCGTGCGCGATGGTGCGCGGAAAGCCGAAAGCCTTGGCCCCCAACGCCGACACGTGGATCGGGTTCCGATCGCCGGAGATCGACGCGTACTTGCTGATCGTCTTCTGGTCGACTCGCAGGGTGCGGGTCGGCGGCGGTGGCACTTCGTCGGCGGGCGGTGCTTCACGTGGACCACCCGACAGCGAGGTCTTCTGCAGGCTGAGGAAGCTGGAGGTCTGCTTCCAGACCAGTTCGCGCCCGACGCTGACTTCGCTGACGAGATCGACCAACAAGCCCTTGCGGTGTTCGCGCAGGTTCTCGGCGTGCACACGCACGTCCAGCGGCTCCGACGACGAGATGTCTCGGAACTGTTCGATGACGTTCTCGGCGTGTACCGATCCGATGGCCGCGAACGGAAACGCCTTCGACACCATCAGTTTCATGACCGTCGGGAAGACCAGCGTGAACGGGTAGGTGATCGGCAGGGTGTCGCCGAATCGCAGACCCGTCGCACGGCAGTATCCCGCGAGATTGTCCGGATCGACGCGCAGGCCGTTCAGTTCGAAGGTGGTGTCGGGCACCGAGTTCGACTTCGATCCGAGGAACGGCAGAGCACCCAGTGCCGCCGATGCGTAGATGTCGGACGTCTTCGGCTGCTCGTCGAGCTTGACGACGCTCATGCGCCGAGGAGGCTCTGGCCGCAGACGCGGACGATCTGTCCGGTGACGGCGTTGGACGCGGGAGAGGCGAAGTACGCCACCGTTTCTGCGACGTCGACGGTCTGGCCGCCCTGCAGCAGCGAGCTCATGCGTCGGCCTGCTTCGCGCGTCGCGAACGGAATGGCGGCCGTCATCGCGGTTTCGATGAAGCCGGGGGCGACGGCGTTGATGGTGATGTTCTTCTGCGCGAGCACCGGCGCCGACGCGTGCACGAGGCCGATGACACCCGCCTTCGACGTTCCGTAGTTGGTCTGGCCGCGGTTGCCCGCGATACCTGCAATAGAGGAGACGTCGACGACGCGGCCGCCTTCCTTCAGCGCCCCGGTCTTGACCAGGTGGTCGGTGATGCGTTGTGGCGCAAGCAGATTGACGCCGATAACGGAGTTCCAGCGACTCTCGTCCATGTTGGCGAGTGTCTTGTCGCGGGTGATGCCTGCGTTGTGGACGATGATGTCGGCGCCGCCGTGACGCTCGAGCAGGTGCTTCGACAGCACCTGGCCCGCGTCGTCCGCAGTGACGTCCAGCGCGAGAGACGTGCCGCCGACCTTGTTGGCGGTCTCGGACAGCGCTTCACCTGCAGCCGGGATGTCTGCGGCGACGACGGTGGCGCCGTCGCGTGCAAGTACTTCGGCGATCGTTGCGCCGATGCCGCGGGCAGCGCCGGTCACGACGGCGACCTTGCCTGCGAGCGGCTTGTCCCACGATGCGGGAGCTTCGGAGTCCTGATCGCCGACGGCGATGACCTGGCCGTCGACGAACGCCGACTTGGCCGACAGCAGGAACCGCAGCGTCGATTCGAGTCCGGACAGCCCGGTCGACGCCTTCGGGGAGATGTAGACGAGCTGCGCCGTCGCACCCCGCTTGACCTCTTTGCCGACGCTTCGGGTGAAGCCTTCGAGGGCGCGCTGCGCGATGTGCTCGTCGACGCTGGCTGTCTCCTCGGGCGTCGTACCGATGACGACGACGCGCGCCGACGGCGCGAGATTGCGGATGACCGGCTGGAAGAACTGGAACAGCTGCTCGAGTTCGGAGACCTGACCGATGCCGGTGGCGTCGAACACGAGTGCGCCGTACTTCTCGTCGTGCGGCTGGGCCTGGGGGTAGTCGGACAGCAGGGTGCGCAGCGGTTCCACGAGTCGGCCGTTTCCGCCGATCAGTACGGGTCCTGCCAGCGGCGGTTCGCCTGCCTTGTAGCGCCGCAGCTTCTCGGGCTGCGGCAGTCCTGCCTGCTTGGCGATGAACGCGCCCGGCGCGGACGCCAGGAACGTGGAGTAAAGGTCTGGGGCTCCCTTGGTGGCTGCCATGTCCTACCTTTCATTCGGCGCCGCGAAGCGCTCGACCGGGTGTCGACAACCAACTTACTCGTCAGTAAGATGAAACTCCACCAGGGCTATTTCAGCGATGTTGGGAGACGCAGTGACAAGCAAGCAGCTACGACCGGTCGCAATTGTCGGTGGCAACCGCATCCCGTTCGCGCGCTCGGACAAGAAGTACGCACAGGCCTCGAACCAGGATATGCTCACCGCCACGCTCGATGGGCTCGTCAGCCGATTCGGCCTGCAAGGGGAGCGTCTCGGACTCGTCGTCGCAGGCGCGGTGTTGAAGCACAGCCGCGACTTCAACCTCACTCGTGAGTCCGTTCTCGGAAGCGCTCTGAGCCCGTACACCCCGGCCTACGACCTGCAGCAGGCGTGCGGCACCGGTCTGCAGTCGGTCATCGCGGTCGGCGACGCCATTGCCTCGGGCCGCATCGATGCGGGCATCGGCGGCGGCGTCGACACCACGTCGGACGCGCCGATCGGCGTCAACGACGAGCTCCGCGAATTTCTGCTGTCGCTCAACCGCGCGAAGTCGACGACCGATCGCATCAAGCTGCTCGGCAACGTCCGCCCGTCGATGCTCGGCATCGAGATTCCGCGCAACGGCGAGCCGCGCACCGGCCTGTCCATGGGTGAGCACGCCGCGATCACCGCCAAAGAATTCGGTGTTCGACGCGAGGACCAGGACGAACTCGCCGCCGCCAGCCACAAGAACATGGCCGCCGCGTACGACCGCGGTTTCTTCGACGACTTGGTGACGCCATTCCTCGGCCTCACCCGCGACGACAACCTGCGCCCCGGATCGACCGTCGAGAAACTGTCGACGCTCAAGCCCGTGTTCGGAAACAAGCTGGGCGACGCCACCATGACGGCCGGTAACTCGACGCCTCTCACCGATGGTGCGTCGGCCGCGTTGCTGTCGACCGACGAGTGGGCGGCCGAGCGGAACCTGCCCGTGCTTGCGCACCTCGTCGATTCCGAGACCGCAGCCGTCGATTACATCCACGGCAACAGCTCGTTCAAGGACGGCCTGTTGATGGCGCCGACCTACGCTATTCCGCGTCTGCTCGCTCGTAACGGCCTGACGCTGCAGGACTTCGACTACTACGAGATCCATGAAGCGTTCGCGTCGGTCGTGCTCGCCACGTTGCAGGCGTTCGAGAGCGACGAGTACTGCAAGGAGCGTCTCGGACTCGATTCGGCGCTCGGGTCGATCGACCGCAGCAAGCTCAATGTCAACGGATCCTCGCTCGCTGCAGGGCACCCGTTCGCCGCGACCGGTGGTCGCATCGTCGCATCGCTGGCCAAGATGCTCGCCGAGAAGGGTTCGGGCCGTGGCCTGATCTCGATCTGTGCAGCCGGTGGTCAGGGTGTGACCGCCATCATCGAGCGCTGAGTCAGCGCACCTATACGGGGGCCGACGGTCGGCAAGTGAGGCCGGCGGAGCGATCCGGTCGGCAGATCCGTCAAACGAGGGGTTTATGGATCTGCCGACCGTGAGATCGGACGCCGACAGGTACGTCTATCGCGCCCCGATGCGGGGTGCCGTCGATCGTGCACTCGAGCTGGGCGTGGTCGGAGTCGGTGGTCGATTGGATGCGGTTCCCGTCGATTTCGCCGACGCGGTCGCGCGGACGGATCGGCTGTACGACGAGCGCACGGCGCGTCGGCTGGAGCGGTTCGCCGCTGTTCCCGACCTGTCGTTCGTCTGGACTCGCTCCGCTGACGGAGACTATTTCCTCGGGCAGATCGACGGGCCCTGGCGGTACGACGCCTCGGCCTCGGACGTGGATTTGGTGAATGTGCGGCCGTGCCGTTGGGTGACTGTGCCCGAACATCGCGTTCCGGCGGCCACTGTGCGCACTTTCGCCCGTGGCGGCCGCAACTTTCAGCAGACACATGATGCGAATGTCGGCAGGCTCAGCGCGGAGATCTGGACAGTTACTCATTCGAACGAATGAATCTCGAGAGACAGTCCAACGTCCGTTGTAACGCATCACAAAGACCGGCGATACTGGGAGTGGCTCCGCACTGCTGCCTGACCCCCGACCCGGCAGCGGTGCGGGGCCACCTTCGTATTGTCGACCCAATCCTCCGAAGCGAAGGTTCGGTTGCGCCCGCGTAAGCTTCGTGGCGGATGTCGATTGGATTGCTGGGGGTTCGGGAGGGCCGAGAACGTGAGCGTCGGTGGAGACGGTAGGGACAGGCGTGGAGACCAGCCGGATCCCGACGAAGGTACTTCCGCCGGCCAGGATGCCGCACCCGACGTCCCCCCGTACGACGCTCCCACCGAGGTTCTCCGCGCGATCGATCCGAACGAACCGGCCCCCGAGACCGCTCCCGAAAAGCCCGTAGCCGGTCAGCACGAGGCGCCCGTCGACCCGCCGACCGAGGCCTATTCGGCGCTCGCGCCCTCCGACGCCGCAACACCGGACGACGTCGACTCGGCCGCGCCCACGGTAGCTCAGCCGGCGGTGCCGCAGTCCGACGCGCAGCAGCCGGAAACACCAGGGCCCGAAACCACGCAGACCGAAACACTGCAGCCCGAAAAACTAGAGCCCGGAACATCCGAGCCCGAAACGCTCCGGCCCGAAACACCCGAGCCCGCAACACCCGAGCCCGCAACACCCGCGCCCGCAACACCCGAGCCCGAAACACTCGCGCCCGCCGCCCCGGCCCAGCAGTCCGAGGCCGACGGTCCGTCGAAGCGAGTGAAGATCGCGGTCGTCGCGGGAGCCGCCGTCGCGATTCTCGGGGTGTTCTACACGGCCGACATGCTGTCGACGAGCGGGTCGGTGCCCCGCGGTGTCACGGTTGCCGGTATCTCGGTCGGCGGTCTGAGTCACGACGACGCCGAGGAACGTCTGCAGTCCGAGCTCGGCGCACGCGTCGACCAGCCGGTGCGTGTGATCGCCGGCGACCAAGATCTCGAATTGGTCCCTGCTGCAGCAGGTCTCGACGTCGACTGGGCGTCGACGCTCGATCGGGCCGGGTCACAGCCGATCAACCCCTTCACGCGACTGGCGTCGTTCTTCACCGACCGCGAGATCGGTGTGCAGTCGACGGTCGACGAACCCGCGCTCGACGCGGCCGTGGAATCGATTCGCGCACAGACGGATCGGCAGCCGACCGAAGGCGACGTCGTCTTCGAGGGCTCCACGCCCGTCGCGGTGACGCCTGCACCGGGTCAGTCCGTCGACGTGACGGCGGCGCGCGACGAGATCGAATCGAACTGGGCTTTCGGCACTGTCGAGCTTCCGGTCGAGACGGTGGATGTGACCGTGCACCAGGACGAGGTCGACCGCGTTCTTCGAGATGTCGCGACGCCGGCCGTCTCCGCGCCGGTCGTGTTCACCGGTCGAGGTGATGCCACCGCCGTCCTCGCGCCGGACGCCATCGCGAGCGTCGTCTCGTTCGAGCCGGACGGAAACGGTGCTCTCGCAGAGAGATACGACGCGCAGGCCGCCACCGCGATTCTCGCCCCGCAGTTGGCGTCGACGGAAACCCAGCCCAAGGATGCGTCGTTCGCGCTCGGAGGCGGTGCGCCGACAGTGGTGCCCGGTGTCGTCGGCGAACTCGTCCAGTGGCCGAAGACGTTGGAGCAGTTGCCGACTCTGCTCGGATCCTCCGACTCGCGGTCGACCGAGGCCGTCTACGACCAGGCGCAACCCGCGTTGACGACGGAAGGCGCGCAAGCGCTTGGAATCAACGAGGTCATCGGCGAGTTCACGACAGGCGGGTTCGAGTACGCGTCAGGTGTCAACATTCGTCTGACCGCCGACATCGTCAACGGCGCTCTTGTGAAGCCGGGAGAAACGTTCTCGCTCAACGAGTACACCGGGCCCCGTGGGTCGGCGCAGGGATTCGTCGAGTCCGGCATCATCGACAACGGCCGACCCGATCGCGCCGTCGGCGGCGGCATCAGTCAGTTCGCGACGACGCTGTACAACGCGTCGTACTTCGGTGGTATGGAAGACGCCGGGCACACCGAACACAGCTACTACATCAGCCGGTACCCGGAAGCGCGTGAGGCGACGGTGTTCGAGGGCGCGATCGACCTGAAGTTCACCAACCCGACCAAAACCGGTGTGCTGATCGAGTCGTTCGGCACGAGTTCCAATGTCACGGTGCGCCTTTGGGGTACCAAGACGGTCGACGTCGAGTCGATCACCGGACCGCGCACCAACCCGACGAGCCCGAACACGATCACGTTGCCCGCCGGCAGCGCGTGCGTACCGTCGAGCGGTGGACCGGGATTCACGGCAAGCGACACCAGGGTGATCACGGATGTGGCGTCGGGCAACGAGATCTCGCGCAACACGCGGACGGTCAAGTACGACCCGATCCCGATCGTCAGATGCGTCTCACCCGAGCCCGAGCCCGAGCCGGAGGCGCCTGCCGATTCGCCGTCCGAGGAGACCCCGGCGAATCGGCCCGCGCCCGCCGAACCGCCTGCGGCGACCCCACCGGCGGACGGCGAGTAGCTACAGCGCCTGCAACGACGAATGTTTCGGCGCCACACCGTCACCCGACGACGTGCCGCGCAATCGTCTCGACACCCACGGTCCTGCGAACGACCTGACCCACTCCGTGTTCTCCCGACGCCTCTCGGCGGCCGCGAGAGGAGGCAGGGGATCGAGGGCGTCGACCTGGATCGAGTGGGGGACGCCCAGGAAGTCGAGTACTTCCGCTGCCATCCGTGTGTGACCGAGGGTCGACATGTGCAGCCGGTCCCAGTCCCACATACGTGGGTCGTCGTAGCCGTCGAAACGCCAGTAGTCGACCAGCTCGACGCCACGGCGTTCGGCGACGCCGCGGAGCAGCTCGTTGTAGATCGCGGTGCGACCGCGGAGCATGCGGAAGATCGGTGACCAGCCGGCGTCGTAGGCGGTGAAGGCGACGACGCGCGCTCCCGTGGCCTTCAGATCGGCGAGGGCCGCGTCGTAGCGGGCGACGATGCCGTCGATATCGACCTTCGGCCGCATCATGTCGTTTCCGCCTGCGTAGATGGTGACGAGATCCGGGGCCGCCTCGATCGCGATGCCGACCTGGTCCTCGATCACCTGGTCGAGAAGCTTGCCGCGGACGGCGAGGTTCGCGTAGCGGAACTCGGGATTGCCGACGGCCAACTGCTCGGCGACGCGATCTGCCCAGCCCTTGACGCCGTTCGGGCTGGCGGGGTCGGTGTCTCCGACGCCCTCGGTGAACGAATCTCCGAGCGCGATGTAGCTGTCGATCCTTGGCACGTTCCGGCCTCCGTACTCTTGCTAACTATTTGTTCCAGAAAGTCCAGCGTCGCGCGACGCCATTTCATTCCCTCTCGAAAGAATCACGATGATTCTGACCGTGGACACGCGAACCTCGACCGGGTTGGCTGGACGTGCACGTGTTCTCCGATCGAAAGTAGGCGCATGACAGTCACGGTGGTGGCAGGCAATCCGAAGCCGGGTTCGCGAACCCTCGAGGCGGCGGGACTGCTCGCATCGCAGCTCACCGGTGGGCAGGCGGACCAGGAGATCGACGTCGTCACCTTGGGCGCGGGCCTGCTCGGGTGGGGTGACGACGCGGTGAAGGCGGCCGTGGACACGGTTGCGTCCAGCGACATCGTGGTCTTCGCGAGCCCGACGTTCAAGGCGACGTACACCGGTCTTCTCAAACTGTTTCTGGACCAGTTCGCCACCGACGAGGGTTTGCGTGACGTCGTCGCCGTTCCGCTGATGCTGGGCGCAGGGCCCGCGCATGCGTTGGCACCCGATCTGCTGCTGAAGCCGGTGCTCGTCGAGCTCGGTGCGATCACCCCTGCACCTGGTCTGTACCTGTTGGACAGCAGCTACACCACCGATACTCGTATCGTGGACTATGCGCGGCGATGGGGACCCACCGTCACGGCCGCAGCAGACGCACGAAAGGGAGCATCGGCATGACGCTCACGCACACCGACCTCGACCAGACGACGCTTCGTCAGGCCTACGCCCAGTTCCCCAGCGGTGTCGTCGCCATCGCCGCCGAAATCGACGGGACCCCGGTCGGACTTGCTGCGAGCAGCTTCGTCGCGGTGTCGATCGAACCTCCACTCGTCGCCGTCTGCATTCAGAACACGTCGACGACGTGGCCGAAGCTCGAGGGTCTGAGCAGCATCGGCGTCAGCGTCCTCGGGGAAGCGCACAACGACGCCGCCCGCACCCTCGCGGCGAAGACCGGTGACCGGTTCGCAGGTCTCGAGCTGTTGACCACCGACCAGGGCGCAGTGTTCATCGAGGGTGCCACCGCCTGGCTGGAGACCAGCATCGACCAGCAGGTTCCCGCCGGCGACCACGTCATCGTGCTGCTGCGTATCCATTCGCTCGAGGTTCAGAGCGAGATCAGTCCGATCATCTTCCACGGCAGCAAGTTCCGCCGTCTGCAGGTGTAGCGTCCTTCCTCCCCCACACGGCTGATCGCGAGAACGCGGTCCGTAGCCGCTCACCGTTTCGCCAGGTGCACGGCAAATGGCCAACGATTACGCGCGCGTCTGGCGAAATGGTGAGCATGTGTCACGGACCTCATTACGGTACGTCCGTGCCGGAATCTATCCACAGGCCCAGAACTTGTGCACAGATTGCGGTGGAGCCCGTTTGGGAGCGTTGGCAGCGTGCAGTCTTGGCGGCATGGAACTCGATCCCACCCGGCTGCTCAGTCGTCGCGACGCGTTGTCGATGGGCCTGGCCGACCACGAAATTCGCGCGCTGCGCACGAGCGGCGGCTGGAGGACGCTGCACCACGGTAACTACATCGGTGCAGACCACTCGGACTCTCTCGACGCCAGGTCCACGCATCGACTACTCATCGACGCGGTCTTGCCCACGTTGTCGGACAAGGCAGTGGTGAGTCATGAATCGGCTGCGATACTTCATGGACTTCCCCTCTACGGGGTCGATTTGTCACGGGTCCACGTGACACGTGACCGGCGTGGTGGTGGCCGGACGTCCAAAGGGGTGGTGACGCACTGTTCGCCCCTCGGCGAAGTTGTGATCGTCGACGGCTTTCGAACCACGACACTCGCACGCACGCTCGTCGACATCGCTCGGACAATGTCACTGGATACCGCGGTGGTGCTCGGTGATGTCGCGATGAGGCACGGCGCATCGCTCGACGAAGTCGCAGAAGAGTTGGAACGTGCACGTCGATGGCAGGGCATCGCCTCTGCCCGGCGTGTCGCGGACATGGTGGACGCGCGGAGCGAAAGCGTCGCCGAGTCGTTGAGTCGAATTCGGCTGCATCAGCACGGTTTTCGGGACGTCGAGCTACAGGTGGAGGTTCGCGATCCGAGGGGCAGGTTCCTCGGACGAAGTGATTTCGGTGTGACGCCCGCGGTCATGGGTGAGTGCGACGGCAAGGTGAAGTACGGGAAATTCCTTCGCCCTGGGCAGGATCCCGGGGACGCTGTCTTCGAGGAGAAGAAGCGGGAGGACTCGATCCGCGACACCGGACTGCAGGTCGTCAGGTGGACGTGGAGCGAGATCTTCACGTTCGACGTCGTAGTGGACCGCATCCGTCGAGCGATCGTGAGGGCCGAGAACTCCCCGAAGCCGACGGCCAGCGTGCGGCCGGGAAAGCTCCGTTAGTGGCTCACCGTTTTGCCAGGTGCACGGCAAATGGCCAACGATTACGCGTGCATCCAGCGAAATGGTGAGCGTCTGCGCGCAAAACCCCGAAACACCAACGGCCGCACCCGAAGTCGGGTGCGGCCGTCGAGAAGCCAAAGATCAGAATGCGGCTTCGTCGAGCTCCATGACGTCGAGGTCGAGGTTCGTCAGGATGGTGCGAGTTGCCGTGAGCTGCGGGAGCACGTTTTTGGCGAAGAACGATGCCACAGCGACCTTGCCCTCGTAGAAGGCCTTGTCTGCGCCCTCGGCACCGTTGTCGAGTGCCGTGATGGCGATTTCGGCCTGACGCTGCAGCAGCCAGCCGATGAGCAGGTCACCGAAGGCCATGAGGAAGCGCACGGATGCGAGTCCGACCTTGTACAGCTCGGTCGGGTGTTCCTGAGCGCCCATGAGCTGCTGGGTCATCGAGGTGACGATGGCCTGCACGTCTTCGAGCGCAGTGTTCAGCAGTGCGCGCTCTGCCTTGAGGCGGCCGTTGCCCGCTTCGCTGTCGATGAACGACTTGATCTGTCCTGCAACGTGAGCCAGCGCTACGCCGCGGTCGCGGGCGATCTTGCGGAAGAAGAAGTCCTGCGCCTGGATGGCCGTGGTGCCCTCGTACAGCGAGTCGATCTTCGAGTCACGGATGTACTGCTCGATGGGGTAGTCCTGCAGGAAGCCGGAACCACCGAGAGTCTGCAGCGACTCTGCCAGCTGGTGGTACGCGATCTCCGAACCGACACCCTTGACGATGGGCAGCAGCAGGTCGTTGACGCGGAAGGCGATGTCCTCGTCGGCGCCGGACACCTGCTTCGCGGTGATCGGATCCTGGTGGGCGGCCGTGAACAGGTAGACCGCGCGGAGGCCCTCGGCGTACGCCTTCTGCGTCATCAGGCTGCGTCGGACGTCGGGGTGGTGCGTGATGGTGACGCGCGGCGCGGACTTGTCCGTCATCTGCGTCAGGTCGGCGCCCTGGACACGCTCCTTGGCGTAGTCCAGTGCATTGAGGTAGCCGGTGGACAGCGTGGCAATTGCCTTGGTGCCGACCATCATTCGCGCGTGCTCGATGACGTCGAACATCTGCGCGATGCCCTTGTGAACCTCGCCGACGAGCCATCCCTGCGCGGGAATGCCGTGGCCGCCGAACGTCAGTTCACACGTGGCCGACGCCTTCAGGCCCATCTTGTGCTCGACGCCGGTGACGAAGACGCCGTTGCGCTCGCCCAGCTCGCCCTTCTCGAAGTCGAAGTGCGTGTTCGGGACGAAGAAGAGGCTGAGCCCCTTGGTGCCGGGTCCTGCGCCCTCGGGGCGGGCCAGCACGAGGTGGAAAATGTTCTCGAACAGGTCGTCGGAGACGGCCGAGGTGATGAAGCGCTTGACGCCCTCGATGTGCCAGGAGCCGTCTTCCTGCTTGATCGCCTTGGTGCGGCCTGCGCCGACGTCGGATCCGGCATCCGGCTCGGTGAGAACCATCGTGGCGCCCCACTGGCGCTCTGCGATGACCTTGGCCCATTCCTTCTGCTCGTCGGTTCCGTTGTGGAACAGCACGTTGGCGAAGGAAGGTCCGGCGGAGTACATGAATGCAGCGGGCTGAGAACCGAGGAGCATCTCGTTGATGGCCCAGCCCAGGTTGCGAGGTGCAGCGATGCCGCCGATCTCCTCGTCGAGGCCGACGCGCCACCATTCACCGTCGTAGAGCGCCTTGAACGACTTCTTGAACGAGTCGGGCAGCTTCAGGGTGTGGGTCTCGGGGTCGAACACGGGTGGGTTGCGGTCCGCGTCCGCGAAGGATTCGGCCAGCGGGCCCTCGGACAGGCGTACTACCTCGCGAAGCATGTCGCGGGCCGCCTCGCCGTCGAGGTCGCCGAAGTTGTCACCCGAGAGGGACTCGTCGAGCCCGAACAGCTCGAAGAGGTTGAACTCGAGATCCCGAAGGTTGCTCTTGTAATGGCCCATTGCGTCGCTCTCCAGTCGGTGGTGCGGTCTCGTGAGTACCGCCCAAGTTAGCTACTCGTCGGTAACATAGAGGCATGTTACCCCCGTTCGTTCCGGCTGCCAAGACCGGACTTACCGGCGAGTAGCAAAGCATCGATGGCGGTACCACTGTCAGTTGTTCTGAGCCTTCTGTCGCATCGAGAAACGACGGCTCGATCCCCGACATCGATCGCCAATTCCTCTGCCGTATAGAGTAGTTCGGGATTCTGGGGTCCGCCCACCCCAGCGGAGATGTTGTCGGAATGATGCCCGAGAATCATGAGGATTCCGTCAGGTTTCAGCGCGTCGAGCGCGTTGCGGATTGCTTTGCGGCGTTGCTCGTGGGGCAGATGTAGATACAGCACGAGAACCAAGTCATACGTCGGCTTGGGAGCGATCTGCGTCACGTCCGCATGAACCCACGTCAGCCGGTCGCGGACCGACTTCGGCGACCGCGACGCGATCTCGTGCCCCTTCGTCAGTCCGACCGCAGAGAAGTCGACGGCCGTCACCTCCCAGCCGCGCGTAGCGAGCCAGAGCGCGTTGCGCCCCTCGCCCGACGCCAGATCCAGCGCACGACCGCGCGGCAGCGACGTGGCGATCTCGACGAGCGTCTGATTGGGCGGCGCTCCGTAGACCAGATCCCGGCTCGAATACTTGCGGTCCCAGTCTGCGGCGTCCATGTCACGAGCCTATCGGCGTGACACCGCAGCCAGCAGCCCGGCTGAAACAGGCTGTCCTACAGCGTCGTACGCAGCATCAGGACGTTGTAGTTCTGATGCACGGTGGCGAGGAAGTAGAGATCCCGGCCCGACGACCACGGGTGAATGAACGGCGCGTATGCGCTCGGGAGTTGTCGCGTGTCGACGACGACCTCGGGCGGACTCCACGGACCGGTGGGGGACGAGGCACGCCGCATCACGATGGAGTTGAAGGGGTCGGTGGTGAGCATCAGGTACTGACCCAGGTACTCGTTGTACGCGACGGACAGCTCACCGACGTTGTCGACGATCGGGACAGCTGCTGCCGGGTCGTTCTTCTTCCACTCGCTGCCGTTCCAGTACTCGTACTCGCCGAGATTCAGGATGTCCTTCTCGGGCACCCGTGCGACGTGACCGAAGTTGCCTCGTCCCGGAGGGGTTCCGTAGACGTACACGAAACCGCCGTCCTTCAGGAACGCGTTCTGCTGGAAGTTGCGGTTCCCGCCGTCGCAGTTGCGCTGCGTCTCGGGGACGACCGCCCAGTTCTCGCCGTTGTCGCCCGAAACGGCGAGGCCGGAGTAGTTGGTCTCCCACTTGCCGGGCTCGCCCCAGTTCTTGACCGACATCAAGCTCATGAACTGGTTGGGGCCGAGGGCGACCCCGGCCGTCGGAATGCGGCTGATCTCGACGAAGGGGATCTTCGGGCTGGGAACGAGTTCCTTGGCCTGGCCCAGTGGGTCGCGAACGATGCTGTCGAAGTTCATGCCGTCGGCGAGATTGCCGTCGCGGCTGCGCACGAGCGAGTTGCTCTTCCAGGACCAGACGCTGCCCTGCAACAGATTGGGCAGGCCGAGTCCGGCGGTGTCTCCGAAGGCGGTGAGGATTTCGCCGTTGCCGTTGTCCCACATGATGCCGAGGTCGGTGCCGAGCATGTTGTAGTTCTGGGTCATGTTGGCGCTGGCGAGGCCTGTCGCCTGTGCGACCGCGACAGTGCGTCCCGTCAGGGGCGGGAGGCCGAACACCCCGTTGAGACCCGGAATCGGATTGACGGCATTGGGGTTCGCGCCAGCCGGTCCTGCAGCGACCAGCGACATCACGAGCACAGCAATACCTACGGCAAGAGATCGTTTCACCAAGCCCCCCGGCTACCACCCTGTTTCGAACGAGCGCCCGGTAGTTTAGCCCAAGAAACCGACAGAAACGGGAAATCGGTTCTCGAACTGCACTGATTCGCCGCGCTAACCTGATCGTGTGAGCACCGACCCGCACCTCGCGAGGGATCTGTCGGTCATGGCCATGCGTCTGAACCGGCAGCTCAGGTTGCGGCATTCCAGCGACAAGATTCCCGTCGCACATCTGTCGATTCTGGCGACGCTGTTTCGCGAGGGGCCGACGACGACGGGTGAGCTCGCCGTGCGAGAGCGGATCAAGCCACCGTCGATCTCACGGTCGTCGTCCGCGCTGCTCGAGATGGGCTTGATCGAGCGTGTTCCGCACCCGACGGACGGTCGCCAGGTGCTGCTGACGCTCACCGACGAGGGCCGTCGAGTGGCGTCGCAGGATGTCGCGTCACGCGAGAGAGTTCTCGCGGAGCAGTTGGCCGAGTTGACGGACGAGCAGCGTGACACGCTGGCCACCGCTGCGGACATCCTGAACGGAATAGTGGAACGGGCCGATTAGCGCTCAGTCGTGATGCACGCTGTCGTCGATCTCCGAGGTGTTCCAGTTCAGCGTCGAGCCGAGTTCTTCGTTGTCGGCTCGCTTCGCGACACGGCCCAGTACGACGGCGACAATCAATGCCAACGCCAACCAGATCGCAATGCCGATGAGTAACCCGACCACATGATGTTTCTAGCACTCGCCTCTGAGAAAAACCGTAGAAACCAGCTAGTCGATTGTTGCGATGCGATCTTGTAGAGATCTTCGGTCGGCAACGAACCAGATGTGTCGGCCACGATTGGACTCGGCGACGAATGCGCGCAGCGACTCGCTGACCTGCGTGAATCTGCTGATGTCACCCACGATGGCCAGCCGAATTCGATAGTTCACCAATTTCTGCGTGAATTCCCCCATCAGCCGAGTTCGGAGCTCGAAGAATTCGGGACGAAATCGTTCGGCAGGAATGGCGATCATTGTTGCTTCAAGTCCGAATGCGTCACCGACCAGGTCGACGGCATCGGATTCCGAACCGAGCTTCGGTCCTTCGGCGTCGACGAACAGGATGGTCATCGCGTCCCCTCGACGAAGGCGTCGACGAGACGCAGCACTTCCGCGGTGTCGAGGGCGTCGCCGATCACGACGATCTTGCAGGTCGACGCGGTGTCGTCGTACGCGGTGTCGATCCGCAGGCGTGTTCCGGCGTTGCCGCGGCCCATGGCGGAAGCCTGAAGCGACGTGGCCAGGCGCGACGCGGTCTGCCGGTCGATCGTGTCGACGGTGACGATGCTGGTGACGTGCACGTCGGGACGATCGGCGGGAGCGTCGCCTCCGGTGAGCGACGCGAGTCCGGCAGGCGTGATGCGGTACTGCTTGCCGATCCGCACCGCGGGCAGCCGGCCGTCCTGGATGTAGTTGCGTACGGTCCGCACGTGCAGGCCGAGAAGCTCGGCGACCTGCTCGGCGGTGTAGAAGTCATTCCCCATACTTCCCTATCCTACGCCAAAGGCGCCGTTAGCAGTAATGTACAGCCCTCTATACAATCGCACTCACGAGGGCGAAGCGCCCACCCGGCGGACAATCCGCCGCGACGATCGCCAGATCGGACGCATGATCCACGTCCCGCAGCACGTCGAGCATCGTGACCTCCGCGCCCCGGGCCGTCAGGGCCGCCAGCGTCTCGGCACCCGTCTCGGGCGTGGACATCGGCACGTCGAGCAGCGCCCGCGCCAACGACGGGTCGGGGATTCCCAGCGCCCACCACCCGCCGTCCTCGGCCATGCCCAGCACTGATTGCCCGTCGGTCAACCGCGACGCCGACACGTTCAGCAGCTCGGGCGTCACCTGAGGCGTGTCCATGCCGATCTGGAACACAGGTAGCCCGTGGAAGGCGTCCATGTGTGCATTCACGAGTCGCTCGGCGAATCCGTCGCCGCGCTGTCGAACCACGGTGTACGACGCCAACCTGGCGGCGATCTCGGTCCCTCGGGCGGCGGCGTCGAGGTCGCCTGTCAGTGCGACGACGCGGGTCGCGAAGTCGGCGTCCGCGACCGCGTCGAGCGTGTCGAGCAGTGCGGCGGCGGCGATGTCGGCGGCCGCGTCGGCACCGACGGTGGCGGCCAGCCGCGTCTTGGCGAGACCGGGGACCGGGGCCTTGGCGACGACGAGTGCGGTGACGTTCACTCCGACAGCACCTTCCAGAAATCGCGCACCGCGACGACGGTGCCCTTGACCGAACCGGACACCTTCGATGCGCCTGCTGTGCGTGGGCTGTAGGTGACGTCGCGTTCGACGACGCGCCATCCCGCTTTCGACGCGAGCACCAGCAATTGCAGCGGGTAGCCGGAGCGGCGGTCGGTGACGTTCAGGTCGAGGAGCGCTGCGCGACGCACCGCGCGGATCGCACCGAGATCGTGCACGGGTAAGCCGTATTTCGTGCGAAGGCGAAGGGACAGAACGTAATTGCCGAGGCGCGCATGTATCGGCGAGTGTCTCGATCTGCGGCGTCCTACCACGAGGTCGGCATGCTCCAACCCCGCGACGAGCATCGGAAGCTCGGCGGGATCCATCGAGCCGTCGCCGTCGAGAACGCACACGATGTCGGTATCGGCGGCCAGAACCCCGGCGTGAACGGCCGACCCGTAGCCGGGCCGGGTCTCGTGGACGACCGTCGCCCCGTGCGCGCGAGCGACGTCGGCGGTGCCGTCGGTCGAGTTGTTGTCGACCACGACGACGCGGTAGCCGCCCGGGACACGCGCGAGAACGCCGGGCAGAGAACCGGATTCGTTCATGCACGGGATGATCACGGTCACGTCAGACACTCGGCGCTCCTGTGCTTTCGGCGTCGCGCAGAGGAGCTGTTGCGAACTCGCGCAGTCCGTCCCGTGGCCTGATGGCTGCCTCGAACCCGATCAGCTGCCGTGCCCGCTCCGGGCTCGCGACGATGTGCCGGACGTCGCCCGATCGATACTGGCCCGTCACCTCGGGGGCTGGGCCGTTGCACGCGTCGGACAGTGCGCTGGCGACCTCGCCGATGGTGATCGGCTGTCCGGACGACACGTTCAGTGCCGTGAACCCCGGCAACGCGGCGTCGATCGACAGAACATTGGCCGACGCGACGTCGTGGACATGGACGAAATCGCGGGCCTGCGCCCCGTCCTCGTATACCTGCGGCGCGCGGCCGGCCTCGAGCGACGACCGAAACATCGCTGCGACACCGGAATACGGTGTGTTCCGCGGCATGTGCGGACCGTAGACGTTGTGGTAGCGCAGCGCTGTCACGAATCCGCCCGTCGCGAGCGACCAGGCGAGTGCGTAGTTCTCCTGGGCGAGCTTGCTTGCGGCATAGGTGCTTCGAGGGTGCAGCGGCGCGTCCTCGGGCACGGGAGTCCACTCCAGCGATTCACCGGTGTCCGGGTCGGTGTTGTCGAAGCGGCCCGAATCCAGATCTGCACGGGTCCGCGGGCCGGGAACGACGATCCTGCCGTCCTCGGTGCGATAGCGTCCCTCGCCGTAGACGACCATCGACGACGCCAACACCAGCCGCGTGCATCCGGCGTCGGCCATCGCCGCGAGCAACACGGCGGTGCCGAAGTCGTTGTGGCTTGCATACGCCGGGGCGTCGGCGGCATTCACACCCGCGCCGACGACGGCAGCCTGATGACAGACGACGTCGACGCCTTTCAGCGAGGACGCCAACGCCTCTCGGTCCCGCACGTCGACTGCGGCAATGCCGTCGGACCGCCCCGAATCACCGTGAGCCGACGCCAGATACGCGTCGACGGCCACGACGTCGTGTTCGGGACGCAATGCCTCGAGAACATGACCGCCGATGAAACCGGCTGCACCGGTGAGCAATACGCGTGTCATGGCAACTCGATCGGAAGATCGGCGCCGTCGTGGATTCGGCAGGACGAACACGGACCGGGCGGAGCTGCGCCGATGGCGCCACGCACCAACGTCTTCAACGGCTCGATGTTCCGCGCGAACTCGGCGAACACGTCGACCGCGCGAACACCCTGTCCCGCTTCGATTCCTGCATCGAGATCGGTGACGAGGGCGATCGGCGCGTAGCAGAGCTCGAGTTCCCGGGCGAGGACTGCTTCCGGGTGGCCCGTCATGTTGACCAGCGTCCACCCCTGCCGGGCGAACCACTGACTCTCGGCCCGCGTCGAGAACCGCGGTCCTTCGACGACCACCATCGTGCCGCCGTCGACGACTCCGTCCTGCAGTGCCGCAGCACGCAGATCGCCGCAGTACGGATCGGCGAACTCGACGTGCACCCCACCCTCGTCGAAGTACGTCTGCGCGCGCCCGGACGTACGGTCGACGAGTTGGTCGGGGACGACGAACGTTCCCGGCCCGTACCGGGCCACCAGACTGCCGACGGCACACGGGGCGAAGACGCGCTGTACGCCCAGCGACCGCAGCGCCCACATGTTCGCCCGGTACGGAAGAGTGTGCGGGGAGTACTCGTGCTTCGCGCCGTGCCGAGGCAGGAACGCGACGCTGCGCCCGTCGACATCGCCCACGGTGATGGGCCCACTCGTAGTCCCGTACGGGGTGTCGACCACGACGGACTCGGCGTCGTCGTCGAAGAACGAGTAGAAGCCGCTGCCGCCGATGACGGCTACGTCGGGGCGGGCACTGGTTGTCATGGTTCCCTCTTCCATCCTCTTCTATGCTGTGCGCAACGAGTGACTCGCACGAACGTTAGGTGAACATCATCCGGTATTGGAGAGAATCCGTCGCGGCCGTTCTTGCCGTTGCACTCGTCGCGGTGGCGTTCGTCGTCCCCTACCTGGGCAACGAGCTCGTCACGCCGATCATCAACAGAACTCCGCAGCAGGTCCGCGATTTCGCCGACGCGGCACCGCTTTTCGGGTTCCGTGAGATCCACTTCGGCTGGGGCACACCGTTCGCGATCCTGCTCGGCGTCGCCGCCGTGCTGTGGGGTCCCGAGATCGCTCGACGGCTGTCGTGGCGACGGCTCCTGCTGTCGACGTGGGCCGCGTCGGGTGCGTGGACCATGTCGCTCGCGATGATCGACGGGTGGCGACGGGGATTCGTCGACCGGCTCGCGTCGACCGACGAGTATCTGCACGAGGTCCCCGGCATCACCGACATCCCGGAGACGTTGCGCGGCTTCTCCGAACGCATTCTCGACTACCAACCCGACTCGTGGACGACGCACGTCTCCGGCCACCCGCCGGGTGCGTTGCTGACGTTCGTGTGGCTCGACCGTCTCGGGCTGAGCGGCGGCGCGTGGGCCGCGGGGCTGTGCGTTCTGGTGGGAACCAGCGCGGCGATGGCGGTCATGGTGGCGCTGCGGGCTCTCGGTGACGAGACGATGGCGCGTCGGGCAGCGCCGTTCGTCGCGATCGCACCCGCCGCGATCTGGATCGCCGTGTCCGCCGACGCGTTCTACACCGGTGTCGTCGCGTGGGGCATTGCGCTGCTGGCCGTTTCGACGAAGCATCACCGGTGGCCGGCGTCCATCGCGGCCGGTGTGCTGCTCGGGTTCGGCATCTACCTCAACTACGGTCTCGTGCTGATGGGGCTGCCTGCGATCGCGGTGCTGATCGCGGCGCGCACGGCGTGGTCGTTGGTCGGCGCCGTCGCCGGCGCGCTGGTCGTCACGGCGATCTTCACGGCGTACGGCTTCTGGTGGTTCGACGGGTACGAGCTGGTCCAGGAACGCTACTACCAGGGCATCGCGACGGACCGGCCGTTCGCGTACTGGGGCTGGGCCAACTTCGCAGCGCTGTTCTGCGCGTTGGGTGTTGCCGTACCGGCCGCACTGCCGCGCATCTTCACGAGGCTGCATCCGGTGAATCTGCTCGTGCTCGCGGGGCTCGCCGCCGTCGTCATGGCCGACCTGAGTCAACTCAGCAAGGCCGAGACCGAACGCATCTGGCTGCCGTTCGCGATGTGGATGTTGTTGGCCCCCGCGGTACTTCCCGCGCGGACGCACAAGTTCTGGCTTGCCCTGCAGGTACTCGCGGCGCTGCTGATCAATCATCTGCTGTTCACGAACTGGTAGTGCGGCTGCGCCGCCCGTGCGTGCATAGTTGGCCCAGGCACCGACTATCCGCGCACGGGTGCCGAAGGCGCACTCAAGCGCGCGACGTATCGCCCGTGAATCTGCCCGATGTCGACGACGCGTAAGCCGGCCGAGCGTGCCAGATCGGCCGTCGCGTCGGCGCTGACGCTGGCCCACGCAAACCAGTCGCCGACCATCGTGTCGGTCTCCCACCGCACGGTCCGTCGACGTACGGCGCCGTCGCCCGGGGGATCGACCTCGGCGATGATCGTGCCGTCGGGGCGGATCAGTTCGGCGGCACGACGCAACAGCCGGACCGGATCTCCGCCGATGCCGATGTTTCCGTCGGCCAGCAGGACGCAGGCCCATTCGCCGGCGTTCGGTAGGGGTTCGAACAGATCTCGCAGCACCGCACGGCCTCCACGCCCGACGGTCAACTGAACGGCCTCACGGGAGGTGTCGACGCCCAGAGCCGAGATGCCGCGTCGCGCAAGACCTTCGGTGAGACGGCCGGGCCCGCAGCCGAGATCGAGTGTGGGACCGCTGCAATGGCCGATCATGCGATTGTCGGCGATACGGTCTTCGGTCGTCGACGCGTCGCCACCCATCCATCGAGCGATCGGCAACGAGACGCGTGTGCCGTCGGAATCTCCCATCCAACAGGGAAGGCCCGAAGAGGCCCGTCGAAACAGCTCGTCGGCTGTGACAGTCATGCAGGCCTCCTGGTGAGTGCGGTGCGAAGTGCATAGGTGATGGCGCTGATCCCGAACAATGCTGCGGTGAGCGCGAGCCACCGTCCGAGGAACGGGTCCTGAGTCAGACCCGTTGCGGCGACATAGGTTTGCGAGCCCTGCGAGATGATCCCGGGCAGGAACAGCACGAATGTCAATGCCGTCCCCATCAACGGGATTCGTATGTAGTTGAGCGGCGATACACGCCAGCGGACGTGAGGGGCGCGGCCGCGGACAGCGGCGATACCGCTCGAGAGAGACCGGTCGACGACTGCGTAGAGCGGGAACAGCACCAGATCGTGCACGACGACGGCCCCTGCGAACCACACTGCGATGGACTGCCACCAGACATCACGATTCCAGAATGTCTGTATGCCTGCCATCCAGACCACATAGCCCATGAGGGCGAAGGCGAAACCCATTGCCAGCACATGCAATGGGTGCGCCCCGTAGAAGCGGACGAAGTACCTCACGAGACAGTCCTGAATTCGATGGTCTCGACCCATTTGGTGTTGTGCACCCCGGGCATGGCCGGGACGATGATGCGAGCCGGGTAACCGTGGTCCGGCGACAGGTCGACTCCATTGACTCGCAGCGCCAGCAGCGAGTCCGGGTGCAGCACCTGATTGGACTGCAGCATCGCCTGACGGAACGGCCCGTCCTTCTCGAGTGACGTGACCTGCGCGGATCCCGGTTCGGGTGTTCCGGCAGCGGCGGCCAGGTCGCGTAGCCGCACTCCCGTCCATGTCTGTACCGTCGACCAGCCCTCGACGCAGGCGATAGGCAACCGGGCAGTGTGTTGAGGCATCGTCAGCAACGCTTCGCGCGTGAAGGTCACCGGCGACGTCCCTCCTGTCAGGGTGAGAGTCCACCCCGCATGGTCTTCGGGAATCCGGGCAGCAGCGGCGGTCCGGTTGACCTGGAAGTCGTTGGGTCCGTCGCCGTAGGAACGGCCACGGGGAAGGAGAATCGCTGCGTTTCGAAGGAATCCGCCCGTCGTCTGCCCGACGGTGAGTACTGCGACGAATGCCGCACCGCCACCGACGAGGGCAAGCGCACCGCGTCGGCTGATAGTGGGCTCCGACGGGTCGGCGGCGATCAGATCGGAGTCGCCGTGCTCCTGCCCGTCACGAAGAGTCTGCATCAGCGAGCGTCCGCGGAGCGTACGAATCATCAACGGTGTCTTGAGAATCGCGTGACTGACGAATCCGGCGATGAAGATCCACGCGCCCCAGTAGTGGGCCGTGTAGAAGCTGAAGCCGAAGATGTAGTCGTACTGGATGTTCAGAACACCGGTGACGATCTCGAACAGGATGCCCCCGACGAGCGCGAGGAGCGAAAGACGTTCGAGCGCTTGGGCAATCGACCGTACGGGTGGTGTCGTGAAGAGCTTCGGAATGACCGACCACAGTTTGGCCAACACGATCGGAACGAGCACCAGTCCGAGTCCGACGTGCAAGCCTTGCGTGAGGCGATACAGCCAGACGGGATCGGTGGGCCAATCGAACTGCGGCAACCGCAGCCAGCCGACGTCGCCGGGCATCGCCTGCCCGAACTGCGGTCCATACGCGATGTAGGACAGCAGCCCGGTGACGATGACGATCGGCAGGCCGACGAGCAGAACCGCTCCGAGAACCGAGGTGAACCACGGTCCGCGGAGCGGGCTGCGAAAACCCATCGGTGTTTTACGCAGTGGCGATGGTGATGGTTGCGACGCCCACGAGCAGGCCCGGGGTGACGGCGTCGGTCTTGAACGTATCGTTCAGCAGGCCGGCTGCGGTCTCCGAGATCTTGACCTGGGTGCCCTGCAGGATCGCGGTGTTGTCGGGGCCGGTGGCCAGCGGGTTCAGGGTGCGGCCGTCGAGATCGAAGATGACGGCATCTTCTGCGGCGACGTCGCCGTTCACCGTGACCGTGCCGGTCAGCAGAGACGTTCCCGGATCGATGTCGAAGTCCGTCAGCTCGACGACGGTGTCACCTGCGGTCAGCGAGAGTCCGCTGCCGTCGTGCATGATCTCGCCCTGCACGTACGGGTCGACGGTGCCCGGCTCCCAGTACTTGACCTCGCCGCCGGTGATCGGGAAGGAGATGGAACCGTCTGCGAGAGTGGCGGTTCCGATGGTTCCTGGGGTGAGGCCCAGGGTCGTGAGCGCGCCGGTGAATCCGGGGTCGAGGGCCACCGCGGTGCTGACGCCGTTGGACAGGTCGTCGACCTCGGCAACAGGCTCCGGGGTAGCTTCGGCCGAGGTGGCTGCTGCCGACGTGGTGTCGCTGGAGCTGGAGCTGGACGAATCGTCGCTGGAGCACGCCGCGAGCGGTACGAGCGTCATCGCACCGATTGCGGTGGCGGCCATGACTTTACGGATCGAGATCATGATGATTTTTCTCCCTTGCGTTGGCTCGTCTTACCCGAGCGTTGTGGGGGATTCGCCGCAGCCTCGAATCCGGATGGGTCGAAAGTCGATGGCCGGTTCACCCGGCGCTCGTTCGTCTTCCAGCGACGCCGCCATACATGTTGTGGCGGTGGCATATTCGACGCTACATCGGCAAGGGGGCAGGGTCACTCGTTCAGCACGATCGTTACGGCCCGTGACACATCACGGTACGATTCGTTACCGTACCGTGATGTTTGAATTTCGCCTGGGCGCTCAGCCCAGAATCAGATCCGCGGCCTTCTCGCCGATCACGACACTCGGCGCGTGGGTGTGCCCGCGGATGATCGTCGGCATGATCGACGCGTCCGCGACGCGCAGCTTGTCGACACCGCGCACCCGCAGGTCCGGCGTGACGACGCTCGACGCGTCGCTACCCATGCGGCAGGTGCTGACGGGGTGGTACAGCGTGTGCGCGTTCTGTTCGAGCGCCTCGGTGAGGAGGTCGTCGGCGGAGGCGTCGGCACCGACCCTCGGCCGCACGATGTCGCCGAGCAACCCCTTGAGCGCCGGCTGCGACGCGATCTGCGTACACACGCGCAGTCCCTCGATCATCGCCTGCCGGTCCACCCCGTCGGGATCGCTGAGGTAGCGGGGTTCGATGATGGGCTTGGCGAGCGGGTCGGCGGAGCGCAACGTGATCTCGCCGCGGCTTTCGGGCCGGAGCAGGACGGACCCGATGACGGCCGCATGCGCGTCGGGCGCGATGAGGCCTTCGTCGAAGAACGGCGCGGGCGCGTAGATCAGCTCGACGTCGGGCAGCGAGACGCTGTCACGACTCCTGATGAACCCGTACGCCTCGGCCACGTTGGACGTGAGCATTCCGCGTCGTCGGACGAGGTAGTTGACCAGTTCGGGGATCTTCTCGGCGAAGAACAGCGAATCCTTCTCGACGCTCCAGCCGATCAACGCGGCGAGGTGGTCGGTGAGGTTCTTGCCGACGTGAGGCGAATGGTGCAGGACCTCGATGCCGTGTGCGTCGAGCTGTGCCTTGTCTCCGATGCCGGACAGCATGAGAAGCTGCGGTGAATTGACCGCCCCGCCGGCGAGAACGACTTCGCGCGCGGCACGCACGGTACGGACGACACCACCCGAGACGTATTCGACGCCTACCGCCGCGGTCCCGTCGAACACCACTCGCTGCGCCTGCGACTCGGTGAGAACGGTCAGGTTGGAGCGCTTGCGGATCGGCTTCAGGTACGCGTCCGCCGTGCTCCACCGCGCCCCACGCTTCTGCGTGACCATGGTCTGCGAAAAGCCTTTCGGCTCCGGCAGATTCGCGGGTTCGACGGGGTAGCCGGCTTCGCGCACGGCCTCGAGGAACGACGACGTCAGTGCACGCGGGCTGCGTTGGTTCGACACGATCAACGGGCCGGAGTTGCCGGCGTCGAGAGCTGTTGCGTTCTCGATGCTTTCTATCTTGCGGAAGTAGGGGACGATCTTGTCGAACGACCACGACGAATCGGCCAGTGACGCCCATTCGTCGTAGTCGGCCGCGAATCCGCGCACCCACATCATGGCGTTCATCGACGACGACCCGCCGAGCATCTTGCCTCGCGGCCAGAAGATGCTGCGGCCCTTCAGTTCGGGCTGGGGCTCGGAGTCGTAGTCCCAGTCGACGTCGCTCCGGAACAGTTTCGAGAACGCCGCCGGAATGTGCGCGAACTTGTTCTTGTCCTCCGGCCCCGCTTCGAGGAGGACGACGCTGTTGCGTGGGTCGGCGCTCAGCCGGTTCGCCAGCACAGCCCCCGAGGATCCTGCGCCGACGACGACGTAGTCGGCGATCGATGGGTGGTCCATGTTTCCCCCTTATCCGCGCAACGCCGAGGCGAAGATCGCGGGAAGTTTCGCCCACGACGGCTTACCGGCGAATGCTGTCAGCAACCTACCTGTCGTGGCGGCCGTTCGGTTGGAAAGGAACCACGGAGGTTTGGGGGTGAGCGCCCATTCCCGGGCCAGCAGCGAGCGCGGCGCCGGCCGGAACGGGCCGCGCACCACCGTCCGTTCTGCGCCGTCGATCAGCAAAGCGTTGTGCACGATGCCGATTCCACTCTGGACGTCGTCGATGGTGTGTCCGGGAAATGCGCCCCACGTGGCTGCGGCGGAGAGGAATCCGAGGCCCGTCCACGTATTGACGGCAACCGTTCCATAGCGCAGTTCGGCGAGAAGGGATTCGAAGCGATCGCCCATCTCGGCGATCGTCGAGGGATGCGCGATGATGTTGATCCCGAGCGTTCCGACGAAGTCGTCGTTCGCGGTCTGCACTGCCTTCTCGGCGAATGAGTTTCCGGTGCAGGGTAGTTCGACGACACCGAGGACCGGTGCGAAGTACTCGGTGGTCAGCAGGGCCGTTTCGTCGCCCGGATCGATGTCGCCGATCAGCACGCGTCCGTTGCTCAACCGTTCCGACCGGGGATAGCTGTCGAGCGCGCCGGTCACCCGCGCGTCGCTGCCGGGGTAGTAGGCGCGGCGACCGGGCGCGCGGTCGAGGGCGTCACGCAGGGCGGCGAGGAATTCGTCGCGCTGGTCCCATGCCGACGAGATGATCACCGCCTGCGCTGCGACGCAGTTGTAGCCGTTGTTGTGCAGTCGTTGTGTGGCGATGTGTTCGGCCTGGAACTCGATGTCCGCGCGGCTCCACTTGCCGGGAAGCACGATGGTCGGTGACACGCCACCGAGTTCGCTCGTCATGGGTTTCGTCAGGATCGGGTCGTTGGCTGCTTTTCGTTCGGCGCCGGTCTCACCTGGACCGAACACGATGGCGTCGTGCGTGATCGAACTACCGGTCATGTGCACGTGCGCCACCGACGGATGCTGCACGAGGTACGTTCCGACTTCCGGGCCGCCGGTCAGAATGCGGACCGCGCCGACCTCGATCAGCGGCGCCAACACCGTCGTCAGGACGGGCAGCATCGGATCGGTGATGGGGTTGAGCTTCAATGCGACGACGCGGTTGTGCGCGAACAGCTCGTAGAACGTGTCCAGCGGTGCGATCGACGTGATGTTGCCTGCACCGAGGACGGCGCCGATGCCGCCGGTCCGCGTCGGCTCACGTTGGGCCAGCCCGGCGCTGCGGGTCGCAGTCGCTGCATCGATGCCGGGTTTCAGCCAGACGTCGGCGCGAAAACCGCTGAGCAGCAACGAATCGTACATGGTCATCGGTAGGACCTGAACGGTCGTGCGGTCGCCCGGGGCCGAACCGAACTCGACCGACGCGAGCGGGCTGTTGCCGGAGTCCAGCGCAGTCAACGTGTGGATGAGCGTGCTCGCTCCGCCGGCGAACGCGTAGGGCCCCGACATCCACTCCTCACCGAGCAGCGGCGACGACTCGCTCAGGCCCTTGATCACGCGGGCGGCGTCGACCCATTCGTTGCCGTGCTCGACAGTGAGGTCACGGACGCGACCGAGAAGATCCGCGCGCTTCGACAGCGACAGCGACGCCCATGTCTTCTCGCCCTCGCCGAGCTCTGCGAGGGCCGTGTCGACGGCATGGCGTGCCTCGATCTCCGCGTTCCGATCGACGTGCAGATGGGTTGTGGATCGTTCGGTCACTTCGGGCAGCCCCCGTCTCGCTCGGCATCGGTCCTTCGCTGTGATTGTCATCGCAGCCGAACGCGGACGCTATGGGCGGACGCTGTCGACTTCTTGTGCCGTCGCACAAAGAAACTGTGGCCTGGCTAACACCGGGTGATCTAGCATCGAATCATGACGACTGCACCGGCCGCCACCGCGTCCTACGAGCTGGCGGCGCCGCTGATGGATGCGGTGGACAGCCTCACCGACGAGCTAGTTCGACGCATCCTCGACGCCGAGCACGGGTATGTCGAGTCCACGTCGTTGACGCGGGAGCAACTTCGCGAGGCTTGTTTCGCGAACGTCACGGCGCTGATCTCGAACCTCGCGGGCATACGACCGATCGACTTGGACTCCGCGCGAGCAGCGGGTCGCTTGAAGGCCGAACAGGGCGTTCCGCTGGCCGCTCTGCTCCATGCGTTTCGATTGGGCGGACGCCTCATCTGGGAAGAACTCATGGAGCGTTCGGAGGCGGACCGACCACGGGCGCTGCTCGACATCGCTGCCCAGGTGTGGGCCCTCGTGGACGTCTACTCCGATGCAGCGGCGGACGCCTATCGACTGAGCACCGAGGCCAGGGCCGAGCAGGACGCCGATGTGCGACGACGGCTCGTCCGCGCGGTGTTCGCCGGTCACGGATCGAATCCGGCCGCCGTCTCCGACGCACTGCGCACGTTCCGTATCCCCGAGCGTGGCAGTTTCGTCGTCGTGTCGGCCGAGGCGTCCTGCGCCGACATCGCTACTCGCGGGGTCGATGCGATCTGGGACAGCGAGGTCGACGGCGTGCTCGGACTGTTGTTCGCCGGTTCCGATGCCCTTCTCGACGCCGTCGTCGACGCCATTCCTGCCGGCAGCGGCAACATCGGCGTCAGCTCACTGTTCTCGTCTCCGTCCGGTACGCCTGCCGCGGTCGAGCAGGCAAGGCTCGCCCGGGCGTGTGCACGCGTGGACGATTCCGCGTCGACGCGGTTCGACTCGGTTCCGGTCCCGCTGCTGCTCGCCGGAAACCCCGATTCCGGACGCACCGCAGGACGGCAGATCCTCGGTAAACTCCTCGATCTCCCCGACGCCGAGAGGTCGAGCCTGCTGGCCACGTTGGACGCGTGGTTCCGCTCCAAGGGGTCGACCACCGACGCAGCCGAACGGCTGCACTATCACCGCAACACCGTGCTGTACCGCTTGCGGCGGATACAGGAGTTGACGGGGCGGGACTTCCTCGACCCGGTCCACGCGTCGGAGTTGTTCATCGGGTTACGTGCTTATCAGCTGTGCATGGACGGCTCGATCCAGTGAGCCCGCATACACGGGCGAGCCTGGCGGCCGACGCGGCAGCACTGGGTCTCGGCGACGGGAACATCGTCATGATGCACGCGGCGTTCAGCCGAGTCGGTCCGGTTCTCGGAGGCCCCGATGCGCTCGTCGACGCCGTGCTCGACGTCGTCGGGCCGTCGGGAACGGTTGTGTCGTACCAGGATTGGGGCGTCGGTGTCGACATCTGGAACGACGACGGCAGTGTGCAGGAGCCGCTGCGCGCGCACGTCCCTCCGTACGACCCCGCGACGTCCCGGCCCGCTCGCGACCACGGCATCCTGGCGTCGACCATTCGTTCCAGGCCCGGTGTGCACACCAGCGCCAACCCGGGAGCTGCCATGTCCGCGTTGGGTTGTCGCGCCGACGAACTGACACGTGATCACCCGATGGACGACGGCTACGGCGCCTCGACACCGTTGGCACGGATCGTCGCGTCGGGTGGCATGGTGCTGATGGTCGGGGCGCCTCTCGACACGATGACGGTGTTGCATCATGCGGAGGCCACCGCCGACATACCGGACAAACGTCGCGTGCGCATCGAATACCCGCTACGGGGTGACGACGGCAGCACGGTCTGGCGGTGGGTGGAGGAGTTCGACACGTCGAGACCGATCGTCGACGGCCTGGACGACGACTACTTCGCGTCCGTCGTCGAGGATTTCCTCGCGACCGGTTCCGGCCGTCGAGGCACGATCGGCGACGCGGACAGCGTGCTCGTCGACGCGCGGGAGATCACCGCATTCGCGGTCGACTGGCTGACGCGTCGCAGTCAGTTGCTCGCGACGACGACGTCGAGAATGCCTGCACCGAGAGGAACCGGACCGCAGTAGGGGACGATTCCCGCGCTCGGATCGAGCGCTGCGAGAACGAGTCCCAGCGTCGTCGGATCGTAGGTGATCGTGAAGTGCGCGACGTTGTTGATCGGGCATACGTCCTGCACCACGATGTTCGTCACGTCCGGGTCGTGGAACAGCGCGTTGGTGTAGGGCTGGATCGTCTCGTCGACGCGGGTCGCGATGGACGTGTAGTGGACGCCGGGCACGGTGTCACCGTGTGCGTTCAACTGGTTCAGAAATTCCGATCCCTGAAGCAGTTGCACGAGCGCGGGCCCGAATTCACTCGACACCGCTGTGGTTCCACCCGGAATGGATTGCACGACAGGGGAAAAGCCGTACGCGTTTCCGCCGTAGGTCGGTGACGCGATACCGATCCATTCGTCGACGACGGCCGCCCCGCCCAACTCGTTGGTGTAATACCGTGACACCGCGGCGCCTTGCGAGTATCCGACGATGTCCACCTTCTCGGCGCCGGTTCGCGCGAGAACGCGTTCGGTGAAGTCCTTCAGTTCGGCTGCGCTGTCGCGAATGTCGCTGTATCCGTAAGTCGTTCCGTCAGGCGACGCGCCGTAGTTCAGTGCATACGCGCAGTACTCCTGTGTCTGCAGGACCGGACCGAGGCCCGCCCAGTCGGCATACGCCGTCGCATCGGTGCCGTGCACCAGGATCACGGGGTTCGGATGGTTCGGCGACGGCACGCACGAGGTGTCGTTGACGCCGGGTGGTGTCGAGTTCGGATGCGCTTCCGAGTAACGGATCGCGTCGGCATGACTGGATTGCGCAGGGCCGGGAACGGACGGCACGACGGGCTGTGCCGTCGCGATGCCGGCACCGAGCGCGATCGCTACCGTGCAGAAAGCCACAGTCAGTGTGCGGTTCACACAATCCCTCGCGCATTCTCCCCCGCGTTGCCTTCACGATATGCCGGTCGTGGTGACTTGTCGCAGCGAGCGAGGGGATGTATCGGGATTGTTCACAAAAGGCAGGTCGGTCGTTACACGCCGATAACTCCGTGAAGAGCCGGTGACGGGAATCGAACCCGCCTCTCAACCTTGGGAAGGTCGCGTTCTACCAATGAACTACACCGGCGTTTCGGGTCGTACGACCCGCGAGAAGACACTGTAGCAGCACGGGGATGCGTCAGATGTCGATGGTGACGCCCCGTAGCAGCTCGAGTGCGTCGGCTGCGGGGACAGGTCGGGATATCAGGTAGCCCTGGGCGCGTCGGCATCCGAGCCCCACCAGAACGTCGGCGGCCTCACGCGTCTCGACGCCCTCGGCGATGACGTCGAGATCGAAGGATGCAGCGAGTCCGACGACCGAAGCGACGATCGCGACGTCGTCTCGATCGGCAGTTCCGAGGCTGGCCACGAATGCCCGGTCGATCTTCAAGGCATCGACCGGTAGTTCCTTCAGGTGCGACAAAGAGCTGTAGCCGGTGCCGAAATCGTCGATGGCGACGTGGACACCGTGACGGCGCAGCCCGTGCAGGGTTCGTCGGGTGCGTTCCAGATCCTTCACGACGGCGACCTCGGTGATCTCGAGACACAGTGACGCGGGCGCGATGCCGTACTGCCGCAGCACCGCCGCGACGGTGCGTACGAAGTCGGTGGACACCAACTGTGTGGGTGAGACGTTCACCCGCATCGAGATGTCGAGTCCGGGTAGTGTGCTGCGCCAGTCGGCCAGCGTTCGGCACGCGTTCTCGAGTACCCACCGGCCGAGTTGGGGTGCGAGGTTGGTCGCTTCGGCGACGGGGATGAAGGCATTCGGGGGCAGGAGGCCACGGATCGGGTGCTGCCATCGCACGAGGGCTTCGAATGCCGTGACCCTGCCGCTGATCAGGTCGATCTCCGGCTGGAAGTGCAGCAGCAATGCGTTGTCCTCGATTGCATTCCGCAGATGCACCTCGACGTCGCTTCGCAGTTCGCTCTCCCGCTGTACCTCTTCGTTGAACTGCGCAATGTTTCTGCCGCCGTCGGCCTGCGCGATCAGCGCGGCCTGGTCGGCGCCTTTCAACGCGGCCTCGGCGGAGATGCGTCCCGGGTGGGCGACGGATATCCCGATGTTCGCTCGACGGTTTCCGTCCACGCCAGGCGCATTCAGCGCTCCGACTGCATCGAGGACGGACTTCGCGGTCACCGTGGCGATGTGGGCGTTGGCGGGTCCGCGCAGCACGATGACGAATTCGTCGCCGCCCAGACGTGCGATCACCGCGTCCGATCCGATCTCGGTGCGCAGGGTCTCTGCCACGGCGACGATGTATTCGTCCCCGGCAAGATGGCCGAGAAAATCGTTGAGCGCCTTCAATTGATCGAGGTACAGGGCCAGTACCGCGATCGGTCCGGTCGAATGATCGTCGAGTCGCTCGTGCAGATACGTGAGCAGTGCACGGCGGTTGAACAAGCCCGTCAGCTCGTCGTGCGTCGCGGCGTACCGGACGCGATTCTCGGCGTCGACTCTTGCGTGGACCTGTGTCATCAGGGCCGCGATGGCCCTGAGGGCGTTCAGTTCGTCGTACGACCATTCACGCGCGGACACTGTTCCGAACCCGAGGGCACCCACCGTGACACCGTTGTCGACCATCGGCACGACTGCCAAGGTGTCGGCGACGAATCCGGACGCCGACTCGACGAGTTTCCGGTATCCGTCGGCTCCGTCGCCGGCGCGGATGACGCGAATGTCGCGCAGCAGTTCGGTCGACGCGAACACGGGTTCGGCGTTCACGAACGAGACGATGTGCAGCGGGTCCGGATGCTTGACGTCGGTGCGCGGCGGCCATTCGGCGATCAGCACACTCGACCGTGTGTCGAAATCGACGTGGCGGAGGAACGCGATGTCCAGTTCGAAGCTGTTGACGAGTCCTCGGACAACTGCCTCGTAGGTCTCGCGGGCGGTCGCGGCGTCGGCGCCCATGAGCTGGGTCGCGACATCGGTCACCACAGCATCCAGACTCCGACGTCGATTCAGTTTCCTCTCCTACCTCGAGACTCCCCGCGTCACGGAGCTGACTCTACAGCCGAGACCAGCATGTTCCGCATGTCTTCTTCCGGAACGGGGCGCGAGAAGAGGTAGCCCTGTGCGCGATGACATCCGACAGCGAGTAGTTCGGACTGCGCCGCTTCGGTCTCGACGCCTTCTGCGATCAGGTCGAGGTCGAATGCTCTCGCGAGCGAGGCGATCGATCGAACGATGGCCTGGTCGCTTGCATCCGAGTCGAGATGCTCGACGAACTCGCGGTCGATCTTGAGCGCGTCGACCGGAAGGATCTTCAGGTGCGCCAAAGAGCTGAACCCGGTACCGAAGTCGTCGATCGCGATACTCACACCCAGCTCGCGGAGCATCGTAAGGACCTTCGCTGTCTGCCCGGTGTCCTGGACGACGGCGTTCTCGGTGATCTCGAGGCAGAGATGGGTGGGGGCCACCGAGCCCGAGGTCAGTGCGCGCGCGACGATGTCGACGAATTCGGTCGCCAGGAGCTGGGCAGGCGAGACGTTCACGCGCAGAACGATGTCCAGCGTCGGAATGTCTCGGGCCCACTCACTGTAGGTGCGTAGCGCATCCTCGAGGACCCATCGGCCGAGTTCGGTTGCGAGATCCGAGGATTCGGCGATGTCGATGAAGTCCGCAGGGGGTAGTAATCCGCGTGAGGGGTGCTGCCACCGAACCAACGCTTCGACGGCGGTGATGCGACCGGTCTGCAGGTCGATCTCCGGTTGGTAATGCAGTGTCAGCTCTCCGTTTTCGATCGCCGAATGCAGATGCAGTTCGACGTCGTTCCTCAGCGCGTTGCGGGCTCTGATGGTGGAGTCGAACAATGCGACGCTGTTTCCGCCGGTTCGCTTCGCCACCAACGCGGCCTGGTCGGCGTTCGCGATCACCTCGTGCACACTGTCGACACCCGGATATGCCGTCGTCACACCGATACTCGCGGTTCGGTTGATCGCGTCACCGGCGATGAGAACCCGGGTGGAGGAGACCGCGTCGAGCACTCGGCATGCCACGTCGTACGGCGACGCGGTCTTGCCGTCGATCGTCGCGGGCTGGAGTACGACGACGAATTCGTCTCCGCCCCATCGCGCGATGCTGACGTCGGGATCCAGCACACCCCGCAGGGTGTCGGCCAGTGCGCACAGATAGGCGTCCCCTGCGGTGTGACCGTAGAAGTCGTTGAGTGCCTTCAATCGATCGAGGTCGAGGAACAGGACCGCGACCGGCCCGCCGGTGGCCTTGGCGTCGAGCCGGCGTTCCAGATCGTCGGTCACGCCACGCCGATTCGACAATCCGGTCAGTGCATCGTGCTCGGCCGCCGTGCGCAGTGACTCCTCGGCCTCGATTCGAGCGTGCACCTGCGTGAACATGGACGCGATCGCGACCAGAGCGTTGGTCTCCTGTTCGGACCAGTCGCGGTCGCCGCCCTTGATGAGTCCGACCCATCCGATCGACCTGCCCTGGACGAGCGGGACGACCGCCATGGACGTGACCGCGTACCCGGACGCAGCCTTGACCCGTCGTCGATATTCTTCTTCCTCGGGACGCGGCCGAAACACCTTGGGGTGCAGCAGATGCTCACATGCTGCGAAGACGGGGTCGGCGTCGGCGAAGTACACGACTCCGAGGGGGTCCGGATCGGGGGCGTCCGGCCGGGCGGGCCACTCGGCCACCATGACCGTGGAGCGGTTGTCGTAATCGGTGTGGCGAAGGTACGCGGCGTCCACACCGAAGTATTCGACGAGAGTGCGCAGTACTCGCGTGTACGCGGTCATCACCGACGCTGCATCGACTCCCATGAGTTCCGATGCAACGTCGGTGACGAGAGCGTCGAGACTACGGATGTGTTTCATGGCTACCCCCGGCCATCTCGACGCCCGCCCGACAGCGGTTGACTCAGTTCTGCGGTACGGCGCCCGACTCTACCGGCTCCTCGGCCACATGAGACCGCGTTCGACGACGGCTGCGCACAGCCGTCTCGTCGGTGTGAGACAAACGCAGAACCAACGCGATCGACTCTCCGGTGTCGATTCCGACGATCGACTCGAACTGCTCTTTCAGCTGTGCCAGGGCCTGGGCGTAGTGCGCCGACAATTCGTCGAATTCCGCGGGCTCGTGAGCGTAGATGAACACCGGTGACGCGGGATGGACTGCGAGACCGTGTTCCTCGGCGGTGATCCACACGTTCTGAGTGCCGGATCCGCCGCGCACGAAATCGGCGGGTGTGTCCCCTGAAACGATCGTGACCGCAAGACCCGAACTGGACATGATGCGCTCGTGACTGTCCTCGCCGAGGGCGACGCCCGCGTCCCAATCACGAAGCAGCGCCATCACATCCGAGCGACGCGACACGTCGAGCTTGACGAGGTCCGTCGGATCGAGCGCCAACGCGTGAACGTCGATTCCGGTGTTCGGATCGGCCTGCCCCGGCCAACGAAGTTCCGAGATCATCTCCGAATGCAGCGAGTTCGTCAGATAGCGGATGCGATCGGACTCGGCGATGATGTCGGCGACGCGCTCGATCGCGTCGCGGTCGGTGACGAGCGCCAGACGCGTACCCTCGGCGTCCGCCGCGTCGGACAACGCGGACCTCGTCGCGTCGTCGAACGGACGGGGCGTTCCGAGATTCCGATTCGTGACACGGGACAGCACACGTGGGTACTTGGCTGCCAGATCGGTGTCGGTGCCGTCGGTCAGCGACAGGGTGATCTGTGCCGTGTCTCCGTTCGTTCGGATTTTCGGCTGTCCGACCAGACCGCGGTCCGCTGCAGCGACGCGAGCGTTGAACAACGCCGCACCCAACGCGACGTGGCTGCCGCGGTACGCGACGTCGAGCCCGGAGGTTCGGTGCGTGTCGACCTCGAGTGCGATCGATCCCTCGGAGACCGTGATGTGCCACGGCTGGACGTTCCCTCCCGAGGGCGCCCGGTTCGCGGCGTCGGCGATCGCGTCGAAGGAGCTTGCGGTCGCGGTCGTGGACTCGTCGGCGGACAGCGGAGAAACCGCGCCGTCGATGTGCACGTCGCCGGTCGGTACGGCGAGTGCGTCCAGATGCTCGTCGATGTGGATGCGGACGCGACCGGACTCGAGCTTCTGCCCGAGTCCGAAGCGTCGAACCGCGCCCGCGACCGACGCGCCTCCCAACCCGACCTCACTGCCGAGCTGCGGCCAGGTCGTCGTCGTACGGTCGACCTCGATCATCGACGCCGCCATACGAGCGGACAGGTCGTCGGCCCCCAGGAGCGCCAGTACGTACGGCACCTTGTCGTGCGTCGACAGTCCCTTCAGCGTGCTCGATTCGATGTCGCCGAGAAGGCCGTGGAACAGAGCCCGCTCCGGCTCGAGGTCGAAGCGTTCGACGTCGAGCAAGCCACGGTCACTGGTCTCCATGATGACGGGCACGCCGTGTGCGCGGGCATGCTCACGGACGAGGAGTTTGACGTCGAGCGAGTCGCATTCCTCGATCACGAGGTCCAGGCCGTCGACGAAGCTGTCGGCGGATTCGGCGGTCACGCCACGGTCGTCGATTTCGATCGGCAGGTACGGGTCTATCTCCGCGATTCGGCGTGCGGCGACGATGGGCTTCGTGATACCCAGATCGAGCAGGGTGGCGGGAATGCGATTCAGGTTGGACAGTTCGATCTCGTCGAAGTCGGCGAGTCGCAGTGCGCCGCAGACTCCGTCGAGAGCCAGTGCGTAGGCAATGGCATGTCCGACGCTCAGGCCGACGATGCCGATCTTCAGCGTCGAGAGTCGATCCTGTTCCTCGGCGGTGATCTTGTTGCGATTGCGGTCGAGCCGGAGTCGGCGGAAGGCGACGGGTCCCAGTGTCGCGACGACGGTTCGACGCCACGGGTAGTGCACCCACCGCATCGGTTCGTCGAGAATCTCCTGCGGCGGAGGCGGTGTCAGCCGCGCGAGTCCTTCGCGTTGTACCGACAGTGTGTCGAGAAACTCGATCGTCGGATCGTCGCGCAGCCGCCTGAGTTCCGCGCGGTCCGCCGAGTCGGTGTCGTCGAGAACGATTGCTTGCCAATGTGTGGTCATGATGCAGCAGCCTCCGTGGGGATGGGGGCGCGGCCCAACAGAGCGTCGACCGCGTCGGAGATGTAGCGATAGGTTTCGGCACTCGCAGTCGCATGTATCGCGCGATGATCCCACCAGAGGATTCGAGTGTTGTAACGGTGGTCGGGGTACGGCACTGGGTCGATGTGGGCCGCCATCACGGCACCCGAGTCGAGATAAGGGCCCACAGCGTGGTCAGCGCTCGTCGCGAGAGTGAAGCGGCATCCGAGAACTGCGGCGGCCAGCGATGCACCGATGGCGCCGAGGTATCCGGGTCTACCGCACCGAGGTCCGTCGACCGACGACCACACGGTCTTCATTTCCACGACGCCATGTGGAAGCCGATCGGCCACCATCGACCGCAGTGCGGTTCGGCCGGTCGGCGACGACGCCCACTCCAGATCCGCGTGGGTCTGCTGGGGGTAGGAGTACGGGCCCTGAACCCGAAGACCTCCACACAATTCTCCCGATCTGCTCAGCTTCGCGAAAAACAGCGACGTCGTCGACCCGTCTGCGATTCGCTCGTACTCCAATGCTTTCTCGACACCGAAATGCGAATAACTCTCTCGCGCGCCCTCGACGAATTCTCGCCACAGGTCCGGGCGTGCGCTCGGCGTGGTGGCCAGCACCGTGCACTGCAATTGATGGTCGAAATAGCTCGACTCGGGTGGAACGAGAACGTGATTACGCATTCGTTCTCCGACTCTCCGATCGAGCACGAAGGTGGAATTCATCGTCATCCCTCTGTGATAGCCCCGTGATGAGGCCAGAATTGGTGGACATTGCTCATTATCGGGGCAAATGGAACGAACGTGAGTCCGGCGAAATTTCCGAAGGGGTGGGCGCGAAGACGGATCTCGGCGTGCCCGCGCGGGCGGCGACCTCGACACCCGCCGGTAACCAGTCGCAGACGGGTGGTGCAGCGTTACGCGCTTCCCGGACGGCACGTTAGCCTTCGGTGTGCTGCTTTCCGACCGCGATATCCGTGCCGAAGTGTCCACCGGCAACCTCGGCATCGAGCCGTTCGATGCCTCGATGGTGCAACCGTCGAGTGTCGATGTGCGGCTCGACAAGCTGTTCAGGGTGTTCGACAACACTCGCTACACCCACATCGATCCATCGAAGCGGCAGGACGAGTTGACGACGCTCGTCGAGCCGGCCGAGGGCGAGCCGTTCGTGCTGCACCCGGGCGAGTTCGTGCTCGGTTCGACCCTGGAGCTGACGACGCTGCCTGACTACCTCGCCGGACGACTGGAGGGCAAGAGCTCGCTCGGCCGTCTCGGGCTGCTGACACACTCGACGGCAGGATTCATCGATCCGGGGTTCAGCGGTCACATCACGCTCGAGCTGTCGAACGTCGCGAATCTGCCCATCACGTTGTGGCCGGGCATGAAGATCGGGCAGCTGTGCTTGTTCCGGCTGTCCAGCCCCGCGGAGAACCCGTACGGAAGCGCGTCCGTGGGGTCGAAGTACCAAGGTCAGCGGGGGCCCACGCCGTCGAAGGCCTACCTCAACTTCGTGCAGTCCCCGGTCGACTGAACTTCACTTACAGTCGGTTTATCGGCCTGAAACCTGCGACACGCCGGTTTTTCCTGTAGCCTCACAAAGCGACCGTGTGGGTCGGGGCTTACATGGAGCGAGGTTTTTTCGATGGCCGCCGTATTCGGCGCATCCCTCGGCGTGAGTGGCATTCACGGGCTTTCGGTGGATTCGAGGAGGACTCCACCGGCGAGCACCGAGATGTTCGCCGCCCTTCCAGCCGCGTCGCAGAATTACTGGAAGGACGTCACCGCGACGGTGAAGAAATTGGCGGGAGGGGCACCCTCTCCCGTGCTGGCGCTGCGCGACAAGAATCCGACCGAGGCCTACGGCGTCGAATACGTGGACGGTCTTGCGCTCGTGTCCGACCTCGGTGCGCAGATCGGTGCACTGCAGGAGACCGGCCTGCTTGTCGACGAGAAGACCGTGGCGTTGTTCGACGTCGGTGCCGGCGGCGTCACCGTGTCCATCGTCGACGTCGCGTCGGGCCACGTACACGTCTCACGTCGCACCACCGTGTTGTCCGGCGATGCCTGCGACGCGGCCCTCGTGCGGTTTCTGCTCGAGCGGTACGGCTTCGGCCGGCCGTTGGCCCCGGACGTGCAGGAAACGTTCGTCGAGAGTGTGTGCGCGGGCAAGGAACGACTGTCGCGTTTCAGCGCGGTCGACATCGACGGCCCGCTGTCGGGCGGCGCGGCCCGGGTGCATCGCAGCGAGTTGGACGACCTCATCCGTGACGACGTCTACGACGCCGTCACGCTCGCCGAAGCGATGATCGCCGCGAATGCTCGCGTCGACGCACTCTTCGCGGTCGGCGGCGGCGCCGGCATGCAGATCGTCCGTCAATCGCTGTTCGACGCGGTGTCGGTGCCCGTGTTCGTGCCCGTCGATCCACAGCTGCTCGCTGCACGAGGTGCCGCAGGCGCCGCGGGCAGGCTCGTCGTCGGTGGTAGCGGGACGTCGGCCGGACGCCCGCGGCACAGCGACTCGTCGTCGAGGCATCGGGGCAGGCTGAAGAAGTCCCGCTATCTCGGTGGTGTGGTCGCGCTCGTGGTCGCAGGCGGAGTGGCCGCGTCCGCCGGTGCAGTGTCGAGGGATGCGGATCAGGCTGGCGGCGACGGCAACCCGTCCCGTGCCGTGTTCACCTCTCCGACGCACGTTCCGGCCGGATGATCGATCGATGTTCATCCGAATCGGGCACACTGGTTGGTATGGCTTCGATTCAGACCGAACGTGAAGACAAGTTCGACGCGGATGCGGACTTCGTTTTTCCCTCCTTGACCGATCTGGCCCCGAAGGGCGGTTCGATCGACGTATCGGAAGTGCAGTTGGTCAGTAGTTACTACGACACTGCCGACCTGGATCTTCTGCGGCGAGGCATCACGCTTCGTCGTCGCCGGGGAGATGCCGATACCGGGTGGCACGCGAAGGTCCCGGCGGACAAGGCCCGCACCGAGATTCGGCTCCCGCTCGGAACCGGTGAGGACGCGGTGGTTCCTGACGAGCTCGCAGACCTTCTCGTCGGCGCCGCCCTCGGCAAGCCGCTGGTACCCGTCGCGACGCTCACGTCGTTGCGCCGCGTTCATGTCGTCACCGGTGCCGGTGGGGCGGTACTCGCCGAGGTCGCCGACGATTCGGTCAGCGCCGACGTCCCAGGAGCGCCGGGGAGCGTCTGGCGTGAGCTCGAAGTCGAACTGGGGCCTGCCGGGTCGGAGAAAACTCTCGACAAGGCCGCGAAGGTCCTGAAGTCCGCAGGCGCCACGCGATCGGCCAGTTCGTCGAAACTGCACCGCGCGTTGACGACTCGGCCGGCCCGGCCGTCGTCGACACCGATCGGCGTGGTCGCGGCCTACCTCGACGAGCAGGCGCAGGCCATCTTCGCCGGCGACGTCTATCTGCGACGCGGTCTCGACCCCATTCATTCGACGCGTGTGGCGATCCGGCGTTACCGCAGCACGCTCCGTGTGTTCGCGGATCTGTTCGACGACGAGCAAGCCGAACGTTTCGACGAGGAACTGTCCTGGTATGCAGGGCTTCTCGGTGAGGTTCGTGACCGGCAGGTTCAACGAGCCCGATTCTCCGCCGCGGTGCACGCGCTCCCCGAAGAACTGGTGCTGGGCCCGGTCGCGTCGCGCATCGAGAACGACCTGCTGGCCGAGCAGATTCGTTCTCGTGCGATCGTGACCACCGAGCTCGACGGCGACCGCTACCGCGACCTGCTCACTACCCTGACGGCATGGTCGCAGAAGCTTCCGTTGGTCGACGGAGCCGAGGACGTCGGCGAGAAGTCTCTGACCAAGTTGGCGCGGAAAGCGTCCAAGAAGGTCGGCAGGCGTATCGATCAGGCCATCGAACTGGGTGACGACGAAGCGCTGCACAAGGCGCGCAAAGCGGCGAAGCGCGCCCGGTACGCCGCCGAGCTCATGCAGCCGATCCTCGGCAAGAAGGACGCCAAGGCCGAGATCAAGAAGTTCAAGCACGTCCAGGAGGTGCTGGGCGAGCATCAGGATTCGGTCGTCGCTGCGCAGACACTGCAGAAACTCGGCCGCGTCGCCGGTGTCACGCCGGGTGAGAACGGATTCACCTTCGGGTTGCTCTATGCCCGGGAAATGCAGGCAGCCGAGGCGGCCCGGGCCGAGGTGTCGGATTTGTCCCTCTGACTGTCCCTCGAACCGGGCACAGCGGTAACCTGACGCACGAGAAACCGACCGGAATCCCCGGTCGGCCGTCGAGCGTAGGGAGCCGTGACAGAAGTGCGTATTGCGCTGGGCGTACACGTGAGCACCTACGAGGTCACCGCGTCGCTCGTCGAGACCGGCACGCCGGAGCAGGGCCCGATCGCCACGCGAACGGTTCCGGTTGCTGCAGCGCCGGGTGGGATCGCCGGTGCGGTGTCGACTGCGCTCGGCTTCATGTCGGTTCAGGCGCGGCAGCACGACGTGGCCCTCGTCGGCGCTGCCGTCGTGTGCGAGAACTCGCTGCAACGTGAGATCGTCGCCGACGCGTTGGCCGAGACCGAGCCCGATCCGGTGCTCGTCGTCGACATCTTTGACGAGCGACTGACCGATGCCTTCTCGTCCGACGTCGCCGCGGCGTTGCTCGTCGGTGAAGTCGACGTCGTCGCGCCCAGGCCCGGTGCCCTGCCTGGGGCTCGCCGGACTGCCTGGCCGGTCGCGGCCGCCGCCGCGTGCGTGCTGGCTGCGCTCGGCGGTGTCACCGCATGGGCGATGACGTCGTCGCCGACGCCCCATCACGCGCCCGTTCCCGTCGAGATGGTGCATCCCACGAACGCGGTGACGATGACGGTCGAACCCCTCGAGCCCGTCGAGCCCGAGGCCGTGATCCCTGGTCCGCCCGTACCTGTCGAAATCGGCACGGCCACAACGATTTCCGTTACGAGGGACGCTGTCGCCCCTGCGCCCGTCGTCCCTCCTCGCCCGGTGTCGACGCAGACGCAGCAGCCGGGGCCGGTTGCCTCGACGACCTCGCGGACGACTCAGGCTCCCGAGCTGACGACGACCACGCCGCCGCCGGTCACGACGACCACGCCGCCGGATATCAGCACCACCACTGCGGAGCCGTCGACGAGCGGCAATGGGTGAACTGCGAAAAACAAACCGAAAGATCGCAAAACTGTAGTTCGACCTACCTCGAGACTTGTTTGCCGCTAGTATCTGCTGGTCGGATTGGGGTGACCTGAAGTCGAGGTAGTCATGAATGCGGTGCTGGGTGTCTCGGTGGGAACGTCGACGGCACGCGCAACTGCACTCGACGTCGCCGACGATTCGGTGACGTCGGCCAGTGTCGCGCGCTCGTTCGAGCCGGCCGATTACGTCAGCGCCGCCCTTGATCTTCTCGACTCGATGGCCTTGTCGCAGCGCGTCGACGGGGAGGACGTCGTGCTCGCCGTTCCGGACGATCCCGCGTCGCGGATGCGTACGTCGGCGTATTCGATGCACCGGTCCGAGCGCTGCATGGTGGTGTCGGAGCTCGGCGCGCAGTTGCGTTTTCTTCGCGGGACCGGCGAGCTCGACGGTCTTCGTACCGTCGCGATCTGCGATATCGGTGCGTCCGGTACGACGGTGTCGGTCGTGGACCCGTCGTCGGGACAGGTGTTCGGTTCGGCACGGACTTCGCTGTTCGGTGGCGCCGTGTGTGACGACGCGGTGCGCGACTATCTGCTCGAGACCTACGGCGCCGACGAACTCGTGTCGACCGCAGCTCTCGACGCTCTCACGACTGCGGTCCGCTATGCGCGCGAACAGCTGTCGAGCTTGCGGGTGGCGGAGGTGTCGGGTCCGTTCGTCGGTGGTCCGGTTCGGTTGTGGCGCAACTCTTTCGACGACATCATCGACCGATCCATCCGTTCGATCGAGGACTGGACGGCGAGCATCATCGTCGACGCGCCGAGGGCCGTCGGCGCGCTCGCCCTCGTCGGGGGGTGCGCACATATTCCGTCGCTGCGGCGCGTTCTTCGTCGGGATCTCAAGCTGCCCGTTCTCGCGCCGTCGCTTCCCGAATCGTTGACGGCGCACGGGGCTGCGCTGCTTGCCGCCGATGCAGTGCGACGTCGGCCGCCGCAGCCGTTCGCCGCCGTGACCACGATTTCGCCGCCGCGATTCGACCCGATGGCGCGCGATCGATCGGCGTAGAACTGTGGGGAGCAATCATGCGCTCCCACCGTTCCTATGACGTTCCACAAGCTCTCCGTCCCCTGTGGAACCCGTCGCGGAGAGACCGGTAGGTTTTCTGGAATGAGCGACAGCGAGTCAACAGTGGCAGGGGTCGATCCGGCTGAGCACGCGCGGGCAATGGTGGGCCAGCACTACAGAACCGACGACTACTACGAGGTCGGACGCGAGAAAGTTCGCGAATACGCGCGCGCAGTGCAGGATTTCAATCCGGCCCACTGGGACGGTGACGCAGCCAAGGCGCTCGGGCACACCGGGGTCGTCGCACCTCTCACGTTCATCTCGTTGGTCGGCACTCTCGCGCAGCGTCGGCTGCTCGAGAAGATCGCCGTCGGATTCGATCTGAGTCAGATGCTGCAGACCGATCAGGTTCTGCAATTCCATCAGCCGATCGTCGCCGGTGATCAGCTGTACTGCGACGTCTCGCTCGACTCCTACAAGGAAGTCATGGGCAAGGACATGATGGTCACCAAGAACATCGTGTCCAATCAACGCAACGAGCTCGTCCAGACCACGTACACTACGCTGCTCATCGGCCGTGAGGGTGACGTCGACAGCGGCATCGTCGAGGCGGCCGAGAACCTCGTCATGCACGGCGCGACGACGTCGGCCGCTCGGGCCAAAGCGGCCGACCATGCCGAGGAACAGGTCGAGCACCCGCCGCTCGAGATCGTCGAGCACCATGCCCAGCCTGGGGTGAAGTTCGACGACGTCGCCGTCGGGGACACGCTGCCCGGCCGTACCGTCCTGTTGACTCGCGGTGACCTCGTCAACTACGCGGGCGTTGCCGGAGACGCCAACCCGATCCACTGGAGCGAACAGTTCGCCAAGCTCATCGACCTCGACGACGTTCTCGCACACGGAATGTTGACGATGGGACTGGGCGGCGGATACATCACCTCGTGGATCGGTGACCCGGGTGCGGTCAAGGACTACACCGTCAGGTTCACCGCACCGATTCCCGTCGGCCCGCACAAGGCCGCCGAGATCGAGTTCAGCGGCAAGATCAAATCACTCGACGCCGACAGCCGCACTGCCGTCGTCGCGCTCGGTGCGACGTTCGAGGGGAAGCGAATCTTCGGGCACCGCGCCACTGCCACGGTTCAGCTCGGTTAGCCCGTCGTCGACGGCGGTGCCGCGCAGGTTGCAGCGAACGCGCACGGTGCAACCTGCGCACCGGCTGAAACCTGCGCAAGGACGCGGCGAAACGGACCGACTCGCCGTCGTCAGGAGCCCTGCACCACAGCGAACGACGGTTTCCGGCTGAAGTCGCTCCGCAGCAGACCGTAGTTCTGCTCCGCATCGAACGCGTCGGTTCCTGAGTCGCGCAGCGAGTGAACGAACACCGGCCCCACGTACGGAAGGGTCGACGCCCGTGCCAGGCTGCTTCCGATGATCGCGGCTTGCGCGTCCTCGGTCACCGCCATCGGACCGTTCCCGGTCGGCGCACCGAGCTCGGTGATCCAGATCTTCTTGCCACCGTCGCCGTTGGCTTTCATGATGCCGTGGGCCTGGTCGACCTGCGCCCACTGGCCGTTGGGGTCGTTCTCGACGGTGAACGGAAAAGTGTAGGGATGCATGGCAAGTGCGTCCATGAACCCTGCGGCGCCTGCCGCGTACATCTGCTGCAGGAACGTCACCGGAGCCACGGTCCAGCCGCCGGTGTCGATCGTCGTAGCGAGCCCACCACCGATCACGGTCGCGCCGGGATCGCCCGCGTGGATCGCCGGGTAGGCGGCACGCAGCAGACCGACGTAGCGCGACGCGTCCACGGGTGCGAAGAACGACGGGATGTTCGGCTCGTTCCATACCTCGTAGGTGTCGACGCGATCGCCCAGATGCGTCGCCGCAGCGCCGGAGAATGCACCGAAGGTGTTCGGATCGACGGGAACGGCACCCGGCAGAATGCTCGGGATCGGACCCTGCGCCCACGCCGGTGTTCCCGCCAGCACCGCCAGCACCGAATATCCCTGTGCCCGAGCCGCATCGACGACGCGGTCGGTGTTGCTCCAGTCGAACACGCCGGGCGCGGTCTCGACCGCAGCCCAGTTGACGACGATACGCACCCACGATGCACCGACCTCCCGGCCGGCGACGAGCTCGTTGTTCAGGGTCGCGTCGTCGAGAAGCACGAACGGTGCACCGCTGCTGAAACCGAGTCCCGACGGCGGGGCAGCCTGCGCAGTGGGCATGGACAGTCCGAGCGCAACAGCTGCGGCAGCAGCGACGGTGAGCAGGCGTCGTGTCAGCATGGCGTGATCCTAGGTGTTATCGGAGCGGTGCGCCGATCAACGATGCGACGGTCGTGTGCGGGATGCGTTCTTCCCAGCGGGCCGCGTTGAGTTCGTAGATCCGCTCTCCTGCTTTGACGGCGGCGTTGCGGTCGAGGAGGTAGCGACGGCATTCGGCGACGAAGTGCTCGGGGTCGTCGAACGTGGGCAGTTCGAACACCGGGCCGAGCGATCCGACGGCAGCCGAGGTTCCGACGACGGGGAGTCCTTTGCTGGCCGCGTCGAGAATCTTCACACGCACTCCGCCGCCCGTGGCGACGGGTGCGATCAGTGCGCGGCACGTACCGAGGAACTCCTGCAGGTCGTCCACGAAGCCGAGGTCACGGACGCCGGGAGGATACACGGGATCGACTGCGCCCGTTGCCTTTGCGCCGATGATGCACAGTTCGGCGTCGTCGATGCCGTCCGAGATTCGGGGCCAGTACTCGAGCGCGATCTTGAACGCTTCCTGGTTCGGTGGCCAGTCGCGCGTGCCCATGAAGACGAGACGGTTCGCGGTTTCGGTGAGGTCGAGCTTGGGCGTCGGCTCCAGCGTCAGATCGATCCACCGAGCGTCTCGGACGCCGTTGCTGCGGTACATGTCTGCCTCGTCGGCGTCGTAGGTTCCGACGGCATCGGCTGCACGAGCGACGCGAATCTCGTCGCGCAGGATGCGCGGCGCCTCGATTCGTCCGGTGAGCCCACGCGTCACCTTCCACACCTGGGACTCGGTGTTGACCGTGTTGATGACGAACGGCGAACCGAATTTGGCGGAGCGGATGAACGGCTCGGCCATGTAACTGTGTTCGGCCACATACACATCCGAGCGGGACGCCTCGATTGCGTGCACGAAGGCGTCGACGTCGTAGCGGCCGTGCACGACACTGCGCGTGGGACGCACCGATTTCAGCAGCAGCTTCGCGTCGACACGTGGCTTGAGGACTCGGGTGACGTCGGGATCGGGCGACGGTTCGGTCTCTTTGGACAAGCACAGCGACCGCACCTCGAACGCTTCACGGGCGAGCTGCATCATCAAGCGCGACAACGCGATATCACCGCCGTGCTCGGTGATCGGGTCCTTCGACAGCAGGAACGTCGCACGCCTCACGAGGCCACCTCTTCCTTGGCGGGTTCACGGTAGAGAGCCCGCGTGAACCACACGAGCAGAACTGCATCGGTGACGACCGATGCAAGAGCGGCGCCGACGGCACCGAGCGGGAACAGGCACAGAATCAGCACCATCTTCAGCGGCGCGAGTACCGCCGCGGCCAGAACGCGGGTGCGGTCGCGATGCTGCAGATAGAGCACCGTCGTGAACACGTAGTTCATCACGCGCATGACGACGAAGAACGACATGACGACCAATGCTCCGGCGACCTGCGACGGCGCGGGCGTGAAGAACAGGACGACACCGGCGATCAGCAGCAAAGAACCTGCGACGCAGCCGAGTACGACGGTGTGCTTCAACGCGGGGCCTGCCGTGACGCGGCCGTCGGCGAGGCGCAGTTTCTCGTGGAACGTGTGGCCGAACGACTGGCCGACGAACGCGACGGCCCATGCCGTCACCGAGGCGACCGAGTAGTAGCCGGCGATGGTGCTGTCGGTGAGGTAGCCGAGCAGCAGCACGTCGCCCTGGATGTAGACGGCGTTGGCGAGGTTCTCGGAGAACAACATCGAGATTTCGCGCCACGACCCGGGCAGGAGTGGCCGTGCGACACGTGTCTGGACGAGTGCGACGAAGGCGATGACGAAATACGGTGCGACGTAGAGCAGACTCGCGACGAGCAGGGTCGGCTCGGACACGGCGAACAGGTATGCCGTCGCCAAGGAGATGCTCGACGCCTGACGCACGGTGTCCATCCGCTGGGTGACGTCGGGGTGGCCGTCGCGTAGAGCTCTCGATTTGTATGCATTGAAGGTCATTTCGCCGCCCGCGACGACGAGGGCGAACCACGCGACGTAGTTCACGTCGATCAGGCACAGTCCGACGGCGATCAGCGCGACACCGATCAGTGCACGGGTGGTGCGCTCGCCGAGGTAGTCGGTTTCGTCGACGCGGATGGACCGAACGCCGAACGGATGATCCAGTGGCGCAGCGATTATCGCGGCGAGCGCGAACGCCATGGCGTAGTGGCCGTAGTCGGCGATACCGAGCTGCGCGATCAGTGCGACGGTCCACAGCAGTCCGATGCCGCGCCCGCCGTACGTCCAGAGTGCGGCGACACCGGCTTTGATCAGGTTCGCGTTCACCTGGACCACTCCGCCAGGAAGTCCTGCACGACGAGTTCAGCGGTGTTGGCTCGGCGCAGCGTCTCGACCTCGAGCCGGAGCGTGCGGAGCGCGACGGGGTCGGTGACCAGATCACGCGCTGCGTCGGCGACGTCGGCGATTCCTCCGTCGACGACCACTGCGCCGCCGTCGGATTCGGACAAGGCACCGTATTTCAGGCAGACGATCGGGGTCTGGTACGCGATGGCCCGCGTGACGACGGACGACGCGGGGAACGCGTCGCCGTAGATGGTGCGTTTGCCGTACGGGACGACGAGTGCACGAATGGATGCGAAGAACGCGTCCTCGTCCGCGTCGTTGACTTCGCCGACGATCTCGACGCCGTCGACGGCTGGAAGCTGGTCGGTGCCGCGGCCTGCGACGCGAATCGCGATATCGCGCGGCAACCGGTCACGGAGGCTCTGGATCTGTTCGAAACCCTTGCCGCGGTACACGAGTCCGAACAGTCCGACCGCGAGAGGGCGATCCTCCGCCGGTGGAAGATCCGGACGGTCCGGCACGAAGATCGTGCTCGCTCTGGCCGTGGCCCGTGGGTATTCGGCGTTCAGGGAGTCGGCGCCTGCCTTGGTCAGCGCGAACAGGGTGCGGTCAGCCGCGACACGGCGTTCGAGCGTGCGCCACAGCGAGCGAAACGGGTAGTGCAGACCGTGATTGAGGACCTTCCGGCCGGCCAGGAGCTTGGTGCGTGCAGGCCACCAGACGAGCCCGGGCGGGTCGTGGACCGTCGCGGTCACCGGTGGTGCCCCGGCGAGCCGATGCGTCGCCCAGAACGGGACGACGGACCCGCCGCTGAGCTCGCAGTGCACGATGGTGCGGCCGGGGTCGACGAGCGCGGCGACGGCCTTGCGGTGGGCGAGAATGTCACGCACCGAATCGCTGCCCGGCCCGTCGTGGCGGTACTCGACGACCTCGCCGAAGTGCGGACGCACGGCGGCCGCGAAGTCGTCGGAGTAGTCACCGACGCCGCCCACGCCGGAGCGCGGGGCGACGTAGACGAGTCTCTGGTCGCGGAGGATCAACGGGGCGGGCTCCTTCGGAGCACGTGCACGAAAATACGTAGCGGACTATGTATTTCCGTGCACATGGGGATCAGTAGAACAGTGGACGATACTTCGGGCGGTACTGCAGCGCATTCGGATCACGCATGCTGCGCACCTTGGCGGGCGTGCCTGCGACGACCTCGAGCTCGTTCACCGTGCCACGCACCATCGAGCAGCCGCCGACGACGGCGCCACGGCCGATCGTGGCACCGCTGAGCACTGTGCACCGGCTGGCGATCCAGACGTAGTCACCGATGAACGTGGGTTCGAGAATCGGCTTGAACGTCGGATCGTTGTGGTCGTGGTACCCACCGATGATGTGCGTGTCGCTCGCGATGACGACGTTGTCGCCGATGGTGATTCCGCCACGCGCGTCGAACATGCACCGAAAGCCGATGGAGCATGCCTCACCGATCACGAGATTCTCGATGTCGAGGATCGTTGTGCCGCGGAAGATCGACGTGTCCTTGCCGATCGTCGCCCCGAACGCGCGTAGGAAGTTCTGCCGTACGACGTGCGACGGGATGTAGGTGACCACCATGTTGAAACCCAGTGTGCCGATCCGGTTTCGGATCTTGCGGGCCAACGAGATGTCCTGCATCTTGTAGTCCGACACGTGGTGGATCTTCGCGTCCGTCGTGGGTTCTTCCACCGCTGTCATGCTGCCATCTCCTCGGTCATGTCGAATTCGACCATCGCGGTGACGATCTCCTCGAAGTTCTTGGTGGGCGCCCACCTGAGCACGTCGCGTGCCTTGGACGCGTCGCCGATCATTCTGGCCGAATCGGCGGGACGCAGCATCTCGGGATCTGCATCCACGTAGCTGCGCCAGTCGTCGATCCCGACGGCTGCCATCGCGGAGGCAACGAAATCGGCGACGCTGTGCGACTGCCCGGTCGCGACTACGAAGTCGTCACCCTTGCCGTGCAACGCCATCGCGACCATCGCGGCGACATAGTCGGGTGCCCAACCCCAATCGCGTTGCGCGGACATGCTGCCGAGCTCGAGCTTGCTCTGCGTGCCACGAGCGATCGCGGCGGCCGCCTTCGTGATCTTGCGGGTGACGAACGTATCGGGCCGTCGCGGCGACTCGTGGTTGAACAGAATTGCGTTCGTGGCTTCGAGACCGCGAGATCGGTACACCTGAACCATGTTGTGACTCAGTGCCTTCGATGCACCGTAGGGAGACGTCGGCGCGATACGCGAGTTCTCGTTCTGCACCGGGTCCGAGGATCCGGCGAAGATCTCGGCACTCGACGCGTTGATCACCATGACCCGCTTGCCCGACGCCTCCTGATGCGTGTGGCACGCGTCGAGCAGCGATGCGGCCGAGACTCCGTTGACTCGGGTGGTCAACACCGGGTCCTTCCACGACCGCCACACCGACGAGATGCCGGCGAGATGGAAGACGTAGTCGGGGTCGGTGGCGCCGACGAGATCCGACGCGGCTCCCGGCTCACCGAGATCGACCTGATGCATCGTGACGTCGTCGACGACGCTCATCGAGCCCGGCCGAGCCACACCGTGGACCGTCCATCCGAGATCGACGAGCGCTTCGGACAAGTAGCTGCCGTCCTGCCCGGCAACCCCCGTCACGAGGGCGCTAGGCGGCTCCCGCCTGGCAGTCACGCGATCTTGACCACGTCGGCCGACTGCTCGGCCAAGTCGCTCTGCACCATCATCGAAACCAGTTCGGGGAAGGTGACTTTCGGCTTCCAGCCGAGCTTCTCCTGAGCCTTCGACGAGTCACCGACGAGCAGGTCCACCTCGGCGGGGCGGAAGAAGCGGGGGTCGATCTTGACGTACTCGGACCAGTCGGTGATGTCGACGGCGGCGAATGCGTGGTCGAGCAGTTCGCGGATGGAGTGCGTCTCTCCGGTGGAGATGACGTAGTCGTCGGCCTGCTCCTGCTGCAGCATGAGGTACATCGCCTCGACGTAGTCACCGGCGAAGCCCCAGTCGCGCTTGGCGTCGAGATTGCCCAGCGAGATCTCGCTCTGCAGGCCGAGTGCGATGCGAGCAACGGAGCGGGTGACCTTGCGCGTCACGAATTCGATTCCGCGACGCGGTGATTCGTGGTTGAACAGAATGCCCGAGCTGGCATGCATGTCGTACGACTCGCGGTAGTTGATCGTCATGTAGTGGCCGTAGACCTTGGCGACTCCGTACGGCGAACGCGGCCACAGCAGCGTCGATTCGCGCTGCGGGACGTCCTGCACCTTGCCGAACATCTCGGAGCTCGACGCCTGGTAGAAGCGAACCTGCTTGCCCGCCATGTCCTGGTAGCCACGCGTGGCTTCGAGCATGTTCAGCACCCCGCCGCCGGTGACGTCGGTGGTCAGACGTGCGTTCTCCCACGAGTAGGCGACGAAGGAGACGGCGCCGAGGTTGTAGACCTCGTCCGGATCTGCGTAGGCGAACGCGCGCATGAGGCTGGACAGATCGAGCAGATCGCCCGTCAGCACCTCGACCTGCGGAAGGATGCGCTCGAGCATTGCCGCCTTCGGATTGTTCTGTCCCCGAAGCAATCCGAAGACCTCGTACCCTTTGCTCAGTAGAAGCTCGGCAAGGTAAAGGCCGTCTTGACCGGTGATTCCCGTGATCAATGCCCTCTTGGTCATTGCGACAGCTTCCTCTCGATGTTCTCTTCGTGAATTTCCGTGACTGCCGCAATCAGTTCTGCTGCGAAGCGTTCTTCACTGAACTGCTCCACGTGAGCCTGAATCTTCAGCGGCTCCCATGATGTTCGTTCGAGCTTCTCGACCGCTGCCCGGATTGCTTCGGGCGTCGGTTCGTCGAAATAGACACCGGTGACGCCTTCGACGACGGTGTCCAGGAACCCGCCCCACCGGAGAACGACGGTCGGTTTCCCGTGATAGCCGGCTTCGATGGGGGTCAATCCGTAGTCTTCATAGCTCGCGGCGACGACCGCGTTACACATCGTGTACAGCCAGGTCATTTCGCCCGCGCTGAGGTCGCTGAGCATGAGAACGTTGTCCGACTTGACTTTTCGCAGACGCTCGGCTTCGGGGCCGCGTCCGACGACGACGAGCTTGTGGTCGGTCCCGGCGAACGCTGCGATGACCTTGTCGACGTTCTTGTAGGGGAGCAGGCGCGAGATGCACAGGTGGAACGGCTCTCCGCCGCTCCAGTTCTCGACGTCGGTGATCGGTTCGGCCGGTGAGGTCTCGACGGTGAACGGCGCGGGAAGCACGGTGGATGCGATGCCGTACGCATCGGTGATGCGTTTGTTGATGATCGTGGAGATGGCCAGGTAGCGGTCTGCGGAACCTGCAGCGCGACGGTCCCACCGGCGTAACGGCCAGGAGAGTGCCTTCAGTGCAACACGTTTCAGTGAGCTACTGGATTCGCCGAGATACATTTGCGATTCGTACAACCAACGTGCAGGTGAATAGCAGTAGACGAGTTTGCGTCCAGATGTGCGGAATCCGTGTGCCCAGCCGCTCGTGCTGGTGAGTACGACGTCGGCGTCGATCGCTATCGAGCTCGACGCGAACGGCAGAAGAGGGAGCGCGAGGCGATGGTTCTTGCGCAGGAACCCGATTCGGTTCAACGTCGAGGTGCGAACGTCGATACCTGCGAAGTCGGGGAACGTGGTCGACGGCTCGAACAGCGTCGTGTAGACGGGACTGCCGGGGAAAGCGCGGGTCATGGCGAGCACGACCTTCTCGGCGCCGCCGCGCTGTGTCAGGTAGTCGTGGGCGATGGCGACGCGTATCGGGCGGGTGAGTTGCTCCGTCATGCGGCGACCCGCAGATGTTTCCGTTGCACAGCGGCGTTTGCATTCATTCTTGTACCAATCGTGTCGAACCGTGCACAAAGAGACTTTGACTTGAATTCCCGACCGCGGAAAGCATGGATTTCGCGACGTCGTTGTGCGATGTACTTCCGGGCTTATGTGCGTCCCCCGACTGGGACGAGAACTCCGAACACACTGGTGTCCCACTGTGTCAGTCGTTCACAGTAAACAAGTATCCGACATGCGCCTGAATTGGTAGCACTAAGTGATGTGCTTCACAATGACGAATCGGACGCGGGAGAGTATGGATACTCGGTATTCCTCGCGATTTAACACTACGGAAATGAATTCTCCGAGTCGGCGGGCGATATCGCGAGAAATGAACGTGAAACTCGGTTCGAAATAAAAACACCGACCGGTCTGTAATCGACCGGTCGGTGAATCTGTCAGTAATTCGGTTTTCAGTTTGTTTCGGTCCCCACGTGCGCGCGAATGTATAGCCCGCTATACATTCGCGCGCACGTGAAGCCGCCTACCGTTGCGCCCGCGCACCCGCCGTGGGCGTCCAGGTGATCGATCCGTACTGGAAGGTCACGCGCACACCGCCGCCGTCGATGGGCGTCTCGTCGCTGGTCGCAGGACCGAGCGTCGGGTCCCACGCGGAGATGATTCCGCCGCCGATCAGCCGGGTCCCGCCGAGGTCCGTCGAGAACACGCGCAGGCCGTACGGGCTGTCGAAGTCCTGGTAGCCGTTCGCGAAGCCGGTGGTGGGCAACAAGCCGGTGCGGCGGACCGCGTCGGCAACCACGTTCGGCGACGCGATGAACCCGGTCGGCGTCTGGAAGACCGTCGCGTAGTCGCGGATCTGCGCCCACGTGTCGCGGATCGGGAAGACCGGGCTGACGGCTGCACCCAGCTCGGACGGCACCATCTGGAACCGGTTGTACTCGGCCGAGCGCGGAATGCCGTTCATCAGTTGCGACATGACGCCCCAGAGCGCGGGCTTGCCGCTCCAATCCGAGCGCAGCAGGCCGAACGTCATCTCTGTGTCCTGACTACCGGTCTGCTGGTCTTTCAGCTGGTACAGGTAGATCGGGCCGGTGTACGGCAGCTCCTGCCACTTCGTGATGAAGTGGGTGATCATGTCGCTCTGCTGCTCTTCCGACGCGACCGCGGTGGGTACGCCGTACTCGGTGGCCCAGATCTTCTTTCCCCCGTCGCCGTTCGCGACCATGAGTGCGCGAATGTCCATGACCTGACGGACGGGAGAGTCGTCGACGTACGTGCCGTCGGCGAACTTCATCGTGTACTGGTACGGGTGGAACGACAGCGCGTCGAACTTCCCGGCTGCGCCCGCGGCGTACATCTGCTGCGTGAACGTGACGGGGTTCTGCATCCCGTGATTGTCGACGACGGCTCCCAGTACCCCGCCGACGACGGTGGCCGACGGGTCGGCGCCCTTGATGGCCGGGTAGGCGGCTTTCAGCAGGTCGGTGTACCCGGCGGCGTCGGGGGACGGACCGTAGAACATCGCTCCGTTGGGCTCGTTCCAGATCTCGTAGGCCTCGATCTTGCCCTTGTATCGGTCGGCGACCTTGCCGGCGAACTGGCCGAACAGGGCGGGCGACGCGGGCCGGTAGTTGAGTGCCTGTCCGGGTGGTGACGTCGCCCAGGTCGGTGTGTAGGCGATGATGCCGAGCATCGAGATACCGCGCGCGTTCACTGCATTCACGACGCGGTCGACGGCGGTCCAGACGAGCTGGTTCTGTGCGGGCTCGACGTTGGCCCACGGGATCGACACGCGCATCGACTTGATGCCCGCGGCGTCGAGTATCGACAGCGTCGTGTTCAGTTCGGCGTCGCTCGACCACAGCAGCGCACCGTTGTCGGAGACGCCGACCGTCGTCGGTGTCACGGCCGCGTCGGCCTGGGCGAGTGTGTGCTCGGTCGGTACTACGTAGGACGTGACCCCGAGCGACAGGCTCGCGGTCATCACGGCTACCGACAGTGCGGACACCACTGATCGAAGTCGAATACGGCTCATGATGATCTCTCCGGAAGGGGGCTCTTTTCGCGAGCCCATCGAGAAATCATTGCAGGAAAATCGAAAGTGTTACAAGCCGCAATCACTTTGTCTTTTCGTATCGAACTGCTGGTCAAGCCATGTTTGTCGCTACCGGGCTTTGCGACGCGAATGGCCTTAGGGTTCGGTCGTCGGGCACGTTATCGGTGGCCTTTTCCCACGCGACGACGAGGAAGACGATCAAGACCGAAAAGGCCATCGTCGTGGCCGGAATGGTGACGACGGGGAAATCCAACTGCAGCGCGACGACGCAGAACCCGATGAATCCGCCCCCGATGAATCCGTGTTCCCAGTGCTTCGACCGGAGGCATCGGTAGCCGATGATCGCGCCGACGACGATCACTGCGGAAAAGGCGAGGCCTGCCAGAATCCCGCCGCGATAGACGGACAGCAGCGGGGCGTTGGCCACGTAGTTGACCTCGAACGCCGAGCCGGGATCCTTGAATTCGGTGCGCCCCCAGCCGAGCCCGAACAGCCAGTGGCCGGCCATGTGCCCGGGGAAGTCGGCCAGTGCGTCACCTCTCGCGCTCGACCCGGCATCGCCGCTGCCGAAGGACGAGAAAACCCGGCTACGCACGGTCGGGACCGACAGTGCAGCCACGAACGCGGCGAAGAATCCGCCGATGATGACGACGCGGTCGCGCGTCCGCATGGATTGAAACAGCAGCATCAGCACGACGCCGAACACCACCGAGAACAGGGCAGCGCGCGACAAGGTCAGCACCAGTGCGCCGAACAGCAACGCCGACAGCGCCAATCGCATCCTGTCGCGGAGGAGCAGTACGCAGAGCATGAGTGCGACGAAGAGGCCGATGCCCGCGGCGTTGGGATCGATGTACGTGCCGGCGAGTCGAACCGTCGCCGCGCCGCCGGAATAGACGAAGCGCGTGCTTTCCTCTTCGGTGCCGTATCCGAACGGGGAAAGGTAGCCGATCAACTTGCCCGCCGGGTCGCCCATCAGAACGACGACCGCGAATGCCGCTGCGAGGGAGGCCGCGTAGACGTAGATCCTTCCGAACAACTCGAGTTCCGTCCGCGGCAACCGGAGCAGCGATACCGCTACGAGAGTCGAAACGAGCCATTTCCCGAATTCCGCGTAATCCACTGTCGCGCTGCCGGTTGCGACGACCGACAGCGCCGACGTGACGATCAATGCGATGACGGCCATCTCGCCGTATGTGACGCGACTCACTCCTGTGCGGTGGATCACCGACGCGAGTACGACGCCGAATCCCAGCGTGAATACCAACGGAGCATGAACGCCGGGGACGTAGCCGAACGGAAGCGCGCCCAGCGAAAATGCAAGAGCGCGAGTCAGATATGTGGGGTGCCTGAGTCCGATGTAAGCTCCCACCGCAAGCCCGACGAGGGCGAAAGCACCCAGTTTTCCTGGCGTTCCACCGACGATCATCAAGAATGTAACGAACAACGGGACGACGACGATCACAGCCGCGTCAACACGTTTCGAGATGTTCATGGGCACTGATGTTGTCACGCTTTCATCCGGTCGCAACATGTATGTACTGCTGAATTGATCTCTGCACTTTATTCTTTCTGGCGAACCGGGCAATCGAAGAGGAGCATTTCGTGGAGATGCGAGAGTACGGGCGGATTCTCCGTGCAGGATGGTGGATCGTCGCGATCGCGACGGTGCTCGGCATCGTCGGCGGACTCGTGTACTCGTTCGTCTCGGCGCCGCAGTATCAGGCGTGTGCTCGTCTGTTCGTCACGACCGAGGGTGGTAGCTCGGTCGGCGAGGCCTATCAGAACAACCTGTTCTCTCAGGAGCGCGTCAACTCGTACGCCGGTCTGGCCACCAGCACTCAGGTCGCGCAGCGCGCAGTGGATCAGTTGCAGCAACCGATGACGGCGAACGAGTTGCGCGACAAGCTGACTGCGACGCCGCTCGAGAAGACCGTGTTGCTCGACCTCTGTGCCACCGATTCGGATCCGGCCGTCGCCCGCGCACTGACCAACGCCGTCGCGGGTCAGCTGACTCAGGTCGTCCAGGAACTCGAGACGTCGCAGCGCGGCGGAAACCCGGCTGCCGGAGCCACCATCGTCGATCAGGCAGACGTACCGTCGAGCCCAGCCGGCACGGGACTGGTCACCTTGCTGGTCCTCGGCGCAGTCGCAGGTTTCGTCGTCGGCGTCCTCGCTGCGCTCGCCCGCGGGTTGATGGACCGATCGATTCGCGATCGTCCTCGTGCAGAGGACATTTCGGGCCGCACGGTCATCGGCGGTCTTCCGATCGACCCGGAACGACCGTCCACCGCCGTCGCCACATTCAGTCGTATGGGTGAGCCGCTGCGAGCCCTGCGAACCAACATTCGTTTCCTCGGTGCCGGTTCGCCGCCACGGGTCATCACCGTCACGAGTGGCAGTGCGGGCGAGGGACGTACCTCGACCGCGATCGACCTCGCCGCCGTGATGGCCGAGGCCGGCTACAAGGTTCTGCTCGTCGGCGGCGACATGCGTACGCCCGAGCTCGCCGATCGCCTCGGGATCGCGCAGACCCGCGGCCTCAGCACCGTACTGTCCGGCGAGCACCGTCCGGACGACGCCATTCACCGCGATGTCGTCAGCGGTGTCTCCGTGCTGCCTGCGGGCCCGGTGCCACCGAACCCGAGCGAGCTGCTCGGCTCGGACCGCGCTCAGGTTCTCTTCGAGACGCTGCGCGGCGACTATCGCTACGTCATCGTCGACACGCCTCCGCTGCTCGACGTCACCGACGGTGCAGTTCTCACCGCGCTCGCCGACGGCGCATTGGTGCTCGCACGCGTCGGCAGCACGACGCGTGACACGCTGCGCCGGACCGTCAAGGTTCTCGGCGGTGTGGGCGCCAACGTCCTCGGAGTGGTGACGACGTTCGAGCCCACCCGTCGTCGTGCCGCGACGCACGCGAGAGGTGCTGCGGCACAAACCAAGCCGCAGGCAGCCGACGCTACCTGGGAGGAACCTGCTTCCTCGTCCAGTAGGGGCTAGACGCATGCTGCGGTCCACGAGGCCTGCCCGAATCGCGGCGGGGATGTGCGCGGCCCTGTCGTTGGTGGCGGGGTGTGCCTGGGACGACCAGGTAGTTCTATCGCCCGACGCGGCCACGACGCCCGTCACCGCGACGACGTCGGCTCCCGAGCCTCTACCACCGCCGAACCTGGCTGATACCGGACCCGGTTCGTTGCGCTCGTTCGAGCCGATGGACGACATCGCCGACGACGTGACCGAACTCGGTGCGACGGCAACTCGCGTCGTCTACCGATCGACGTCGGGTATCGACGGCAGGGTCACCGACGTGTCCGGCACCGTGCTGATTCCGGGAGGCGCTGCGCCCGAGGGAGGTTGGCCGATCATCTCGTTCGGCCACGGCACGACGGGTGTGCTGAACAACTGTGGCCCGTCGGAGTACGCGAACCTCTTGGGCAGCGCGCCGATCGTCGCCGCACTCGTCCTCAACGGGTATGCAGTGACGATGTCGGACTACCAGGGCCTCGGACTGGGCGGTGACTATCACCCGTACCTCGATTCGAAGACGCTGGGCTACAACATGATCGACGCCGTCCGCGCGGCGCGGAACTTGGTTCCGACGCTGAGCAACCGGTGGGCCGCGTACGGGGTGTCGCTCGGAGGCATGGCGGCGTGGGCCGCCAGCGACCGTAACGGCGAGTACGGCGGTGGGCTCGAACTCGTGGGCACCGCGGCCATCGTTCCGGTCTCGGACATGACCGGGCTTGCCGACGCGGCCGCGAACGGAACGTTGACGCGCGCGCAGTACCCCCTCCTCATGTACGCGCTGCAGGGCCTGTCGATCTCGCATCCCGAGATGAACCTCGACGACTACCGATCCGGTCTGGCCAGGGAGCGGTGGAACGACTTCATGCAGTGCGTTCCGCCCGGCTCCGACCTGGTCCCGGAACTCGTTGCGGCGCTGCAGCCGTCGGACCTGCGTCCCGTCAGCCGGGAGGCGACGGATCGACTACGCGGCTGGTTGGCCGGTATGGCTGTGCCGCAGGCGAAGTCGACGTCCCCGCTTCTCGTCATGTACGGATCCGAGGACGACCTCATCCTCGAGCCGTGGACCGAGAAGGCGCTCGAGCAGGCCTGCGCGTCGGGCGATGTGGTCGAGTACGAACTGCACCGCGGCGAAGGCCACGGCAACCTCGACAGCACCCGATCGCTGCCGTGGGTCAAGGCACGATTCGCCGGTCAGGACGTCGTCGACACGTGCGAGCTGGATCGATGATCGCGCCGACCGGGGTGCCACGGCTGAAGGATTACGGCCGGATGCTACGTGCCTCGTGGTCGCTGATCCTCGCCGCGACGGTACTGAGTCTGGCAGGTGCATGGCTCGCCACTTCGCTTGTCGCACCGTCCTACACGGCGTCGACGCGTGTGTTCGTCACCGCGCCGGGTCCGACGACGACGCGAGCCGCGCAAGAAGGCAACCGAAGTTCGATGATGCGCGTCGAAAGCTACGTGCAGTTGACGGCCAGCGAGCAGGTGCTGAGGCGCGTCATCGTCGAACTGGGTCTGGCGATGGGGCCGGACGAGCTGAAGCAGGACGTCGTCGTCAGCCCTGTGCCGGCGTCCGCGCTGTTCGACATCACGGCGGTCGCCGAGTCCGGAGAGCAAGCCCGAGACATCGCGAATGCGTTGGCCACGAATCTGATTCAACTGGTCGAGGAGATCGACCTGGGTGCGAACGGACCGGTGTCGAACGTGACGCTGATCGACGCGGCTGCCGTGCCCGAGGAGGAGGAGACTCTCGTCGGCAATCTGATCGTCGGCGGGGGAATGGGATTCGTCGTCAGCTGTGTCCTGGTGATCGCGTCGGGGGTGTGGCGTGATGCCGTCGATCACCGTGACGAAGTGGAGCACATCTTCGAAGAGGTGGGGGTACCGAGACGATGAGGCATCTACGACGCGTCGGCGGGGCGTGCGCACTGTCCGCTGTCCTGGTGGCGGGCGCATGTTCCGATGAGTCTCCAGCGCAACCCGATTCGGCTGCGCTGGGTGGAACGCTGACGGCCGACTACTCCGGCGACGGACCGGGTTCGCTCGTCAGCGCCGACGATCTCCTGACCGTCGATCGCCGGCTCAGCGGAATCTCGTCGACCGTGGCGCGCGTGGTGTACCGATCGACGTCGGGTGTCGACGGTTCGGCCACGGAAGTGTCGGGCACGATCTTCGCGCCGGAGGGGGACGCCCCCGACGGCGGGTGGCCGATCATCGCGTACGGCCACGGCACGACGGGTGTGCAACCGGACTGCGCGCCGTCGACCGATCCGGAACTGCTGGGCAGCTCGCCGATCGTCACCGCACTCGTGCGGTCCGGCTACGTCGTCGCGGTCTCGGACTACCAGGGTCTCGGGCTCGACTCGTCGTATCACCCGTATCTGGATGCCACGACCGCCGCGAACAACCTGATCGACTCGGTACGCGCCGCGCAGAAGCTGGTCCCGGACGCGTCGGATCGGTGGGCGTCGTTCGGCGGCTCGCAGGGCGGCCAAGCTGCTTGGGCTGCAAACGAACTCGCAGGCACTTACGGCGACGGTCTCGAAATGGTGGGTTCGGTCAGCTTGGTTCCCGCGGCGGACATCACCGGCCTCGCACGGGCCGCGGCCGACGGCACGTTGACCGCGGACCAGAAACCGCTGCTGCAGTGGGTGCTCGTCGGTCTGGCCGAGTCGCACCCCGAGATCGATCTCGACGACTATCGCCGCGGCATCGTCGCCGAACGGTGGGACGAATTGTCCGCGTGCGGTGGACCTCTCGCCGCAGACCGGACGGAGCTGGCCGCGCAGATCGACGACGACGACCTGAGGCCGGCCACCCCCGAAGCGGAACGAGCCCTCGAAGGCTATCTACGCGAGATGAGTCTCCCCAAAACCCGTTCGGCGGCACCGATGTTGGTGATCTACGGCGGACAGGACTCGCTCATCACGCAGTCGTGGACGGACGGTGCCATCGCCGCAGCATGTGCGGCGGGGGACACCGTCGAATCGCTTCTCCAACCGAATGCAGGCCACGCAGACATCGACGGAGCTGCTGCGTTCTCGTGGATCACCGCACGCTTCGCGGGCACACCGGCCGTCAGTACCTGCCCAGCACCGCCACAACCGTAAGGCGAAGACGATGACCGCAACTCCCGACAGGACGGCCGCTGCCGCTACCGAGCCGGCGTCCACCGACAAGCGCCCGGCCCGCATCCTCGGACTCGACGGGCCGCGCGGTATCGCATGCCTGATGGTGCTCGCGGTGCACGTGGGCGGACACAACAGCCCGCAGACGGTCGCGACGTTCAAACTGGGTCTGCTCGGTCAGGGTCTCGTGTTCTTCTTCGCACTGTCGGGCTTCCTGATCTTCCTGCCGATGGTGCGACGGCTGTTCGCCGGAAAGCCGATGCCCGACACCAAGAGCTACGCGGTACATCGCATCCTGCGTGTGTTCCCGGCGTACATCGTGATCTTCCTGCTGTGCAGTGTCGTGCTCCGTGCGGTCTTCGTCGAGAACGCTGCCGTCGCCGAACGGCACTTCACCGACGCGGGGCTCGGCATGCTGACCGATCCGCTCGCACTGCTGGCGAACCTGACGCTCGTGCACTCCTACATTCCGCAGTACCTGCAGACCGGTATCAACCCGTCGTGGTCGCTGTCCCTCGAGTTCGCGTTCTACATCGCGTTGCCGCTCCTCGCTGCGATCTCGTTCTACCTACGGGGGCGCACGAACATCCCTGCACCCGTACTCGCCCTCATCCCGGTGGGGGCGATGTTCGTCATCGGCCTCACCGGCAAGCTGTACACGCAGAGCCGGGTGGAGGCGTCGGGAATCACGGATCCGTTGCTGCTGGACTGGGGCCCCAACGAGATCGCCGTCCTGAGCCGTAGCTTCTGGTCGCTCGCCGACAACTTCACGTACGGCATGCTCGTCGCCGTCGTGTTCGTGGCCATCGAGCGCGGAGTCATGAAGGGCCGCTTCGTCACTCGAATGCGGTGGTGGGCTTTCGTGGGGATGATCCCCGCGGCTGCCCTGTCGCTGAAGCTGATCGACGACAACTCTCGCTGGCAGAGCACGTTCGTCGCCATCGGGTCCGCCCTGCTGATCCTGTTCATCATCGTGCCGCTGGCACGCGGTCAGAGGTCGAAGTTCGCCGAACTCGCGGATTGGGCTCCGCTGAGCTACATCGGCACCATCTCGCTCAGTGTCTACCTGTGGCACTTCCCGATTCTGATCATGGTCGGACGGTTCGGCTGGATGGCAGGCGACAGTCCGGCAGGCATGCTGTGGAACTTCGCGGTGGTGACGGTCGTCAGCATCGTCTTCGGCACCGTCACCTACCGGCTCGTGGAGAAGCCGGCGCTGACGTTGGCCCGTCGATACAAGTCCACGTGAGGCGACTGCTTCTCGTGGCGCTCGCCGGTATGCTGCTGGCCGGATGCGGGTCGGCACCCGCCGTGCAGCAGAACCCGCTCGTGCTCGACGGACCGAGCATCCCGGACCCCGGCCCCTCCGCTCCGGTTCCGTTGAAGCCCATCGGGTTCACCGGCGGCGCACCCCTGTTGTGGGCGAGTGAGGACGAGCTCGACCGCAGTCTCGACGCGGTGGCGGCATCCGGATCGACGCGCCTACGCCTCGACATGGCGTGGCCTCTGCTCGAACCCCAACCGGGAGTGCAGGTCTGGGGGCCGACGGACCGCGTCGTCGATGCGGCCCTCGCCCGCGGTATCGAAGTGCTCGCCATTCTCGATTACACACCCGCATGGGCTGCTGCCGATCCGTCGCTCGGGCTCACGAGCAAGCCGGCGTCGGCGCAGGAGTACGGTCACTACGCGGGTCAAGTGGCACAGCATTTCTCGGGTCGCGTCCACCACTACGAGATCTGGAACGAGCCGAACGGCAAGGTGTTCTTCGCGCCCTGGGCCGACCCCGAACTGTATGCCGACATGCTGCGGGAAGCGTACACGCAGATCAAAGCCGTCGACCCGGACGCGATGGTCATCGGCGGTGCGATCGGGGCCGTCGGTGACAACCAGAACACGATGAACGGCCTGACATTCCTGAAACGGATGTACGCGGCTGGGGCACAGGGCTATTTCGACGCCCTGTCCGTGCATCCGTACTCGTACCCGGGCACGCTGGTCGGAACCGAATCGATTCCCGACGGCGCGTTGCGGATGATCGCCGACATGCGTCGCCACATGCTCACGCACGGTGACGACCAGAGGCAGATCTGGGCTACCGAGTTCGGCTCACCCACGGATGTGGGTGCCGGAATCACCGAGGACCGTCAGGGCGAGTTGATGACGTCGTTCATCCACGAATGGAGTCAGCTGTCGTTCGCTGGACCGATGTACGTGCACGAGATTCGCGATCGGCTGGCCGGCTCGGACAATCCGGAGGACAACTTCGGGGTTCTGCACCGTGATTTCACTCCGAAGCCGGCGTACACCGCACTGACCTCGGCCATCGAGTCGGGCATGCTCGACGATCCGGACTATCTGGCCATGAACGCTGTGGCGCAGAGCATTCCGTCACTCGGCGAGTCGTTGACTCCGGTGTATCCGGGGCACGATCGCATCGGCAGGCCTTACGTGGCGCAGGAATTCGCCGGTGGTGTGTTGTTCCGCTCGGCGAACGGTTTCGCGATGTCTCCGAATCAGGTGGCGTCGGCTGTTCTGGCGTCCGGTTTTCTGCCGGCAGGGCCGTACGTGCAGGGCATGCAGCAGTTGGACGCCGACGGCGGTGCCCGCGTGTTCCATTCGGAGCGAACGGGTGTGCACGTGGTGCGCGGTGCGATTCTCGACGCGTGGACGCCGGAGATCGGTTATCCCACGTCGGAGGAGTACCAGGACGGTACCGGTCGGGTGACCGACTTCGAATTCGGCCGCATCCGGTGGGAAGTCGACTCGGGAGCGCAGGTGCTGGCGCGATGAGACTCAAACTTGTTGCTGCGCTGTCCCTGTCGCTCCTGTTGGCGGGCTGCGCCGCCACCCCGTCGCTGTTCGCCGTCCCGGGGATCGCCGCGTTCGCGCTCCGGGACAGACCGTCGGAGCCGATCGAGATCGCGGAGAACGGCACGGGCCCGGGCTCGATCGTCAGCGCCGAGACGATGCCGAATCTTCCGTGGAGCGTCACTCGGTCCGGACTGAACGCGGCGCGGGTGGTCTACCGAAGTGTCGGCGATGTCGAGGTCTCCGGCAGCATGTTCACCCCTACCGGGGACGCCCCCGACGGAGGCTGGCCCGTCATCTCGTTCGGCCACGGCACGACGGGGATCGACGAGGCGTGCGGTCCGTCGCTGTCGTCCGACCTGCTCGGCGTGGCGCCGCTCGTCGCGGGATACACCGCGGCCGGATTCGCCGTCGCCATCACCGATTACGAGGGTCTAGGGCATCCCGGTGTGCACCCGTACCTGGACAACATCGCAGCGGGCTACAACATGATCGACGCGGTTCGTGCGCTCGGGCACGTGTTTCCGAACGTGTCCAGCCGGTGGGTCGCCTTCGGTGGCTCACAGGGCGGCGGTGCAGCGTGGGCGGCCAACGAACAGGCCGGGTACGCACCGGAATTGGAGATGCTCGGATCGGTGAGCCTCGCTCCAGGAGCCAACATGGCAGGGTTGGTCGACAAGGCGCAACGAGGAACTCTGACCGCTGATCAGGCTCCGCTTCTGCAGTGGGTTCTGGAGTCACTGTCGAGAAAGCTACCGGGCCTGGACCTGGACCTCTACCGCAGTGGCAACGTCGCCGCGGACTGGGACGCACTGAGCGCGTGCACCCCGGACGGGGCGTCGGCGCGCAGTGAGGCGGCGAAGCGGATCGGTCCGACGGACCTGGCGCCGAAGACCGAGGATGCGGCCGGACTGTTGCGCTACTTCCTCGACGAGATGTCCGTCCCGCAGCAGGGTGCCACTGCTCCGATGCTCGTGGTGTACGGCGACGCGGATACGTACATCGATGCGGTTTGGACGGACGAAGCCGTGAGAAGGGCGTGTGCGCTGGGAGATACCGTCGCGATCGATCGACAGCCGGGAAAGGGACACGGCGACGTCGACGGCACTGCGGTGAACCACTGGATCGGTGAACGATTCGCCGACGAACCCGCCGTCGACGATTGCAAGTGAAGGACAGGGCCGTGAGTCTGCGAAGGAACCTGGAAGTTCGTGCGAAGGACGTCGTCAAGCGGCGGCTGGGTACGGGCCTGCCGGTGGAACCGTTCACCGAGCCGTACCTCGTCGTCGCGGTGATGGGGCAATCGAACGCGCACGGCGCGGGCGTCGGACTGGATCGCGACGGCCTGGACAAGCCGCACCCGCGGGTGCATCAGTGGGCGTCGTCGGGTCGGTCGAAGAACACGATCGTCGCGGGCTGTGACCCGCTCTTCCACGAAGTACCCTCCAAGGCAGTCGGATTCGCGACGACGTTCGCACGAAGCCTCGCCGACGACACCGGTCGGCCTGTCCTGCTGGTTCCCTACGCGCGCGGCGATTCGGCCTTCGCGCGCGTGAACGGAATTTCCTGGGACCCGGCGGACAGGGCAGCCCGTGTCAATCTCTTCTGGAATGCGCTGGCGCGCATCGAATCCGGGCTCGCGCTCGTTCCAGGCAACAGTCTGGCTGCGGTGCTGTGGCATCAGGGGGAGAGCGACGTGCCGCTGACCCCCGGCCCGGTATATGCGCAGAAACTGGATTCGGTCATCGACACCGTTCGTGGTCGGTTCGGGGAAGTGCCGTTCGTGATCGGTCAGATGGTGCCCGACGAGATCGAATCCGCGCATCCGGACTATCCGGTGATCGACGCGGTCCATCGCGACACCCCGCGTCGTCGAGGCAGCGTCGTCTACGTGCCGGGGCCGCGCGGGCTCTACAACAGCGAGACCGAGAAGATTCACTACAACGCCGCCGGGCAGCGCGAACTCGGTCGGCGAATGTGGGACAGCTTCGCGAACATGTAGTTGCGCTCGGCTCGTGGCGGACTGAAACCTACTGCCCCGTGAACGGTTGCTTGGACAGGGCTGCGCTCAGGGTGTCCGCGGCCTCTCGGGCCTCGTCGGCGTTCCGGCGGTACTTGTCTTGCAGTGCACCGGGTTTCGTGCGCTTGGCGAGTGCGGTCGCGAGATTGGCGCGCTCGTGCAGGCTGCGCAACGCGATGGAGAGCGCCTGGTCGACTTGTTCACTCTGCGCGTCGAGGAGCGCCGGGCCGGACCAGGCGTGTCCTATCCGGCAGCGATAGTTGTTCTTGTCGTCGATCGCGAGTAGCGCACCGCCGCAGTCGGGACAGACGTAGCCGGACGGAGGCCCGAGGTCGTCGGCGGTCGGGTGAGTTTCGAAACGATTGCTACGGGCGATGTCTTCCTCGAACTCGAGCAGTCCTGGCACGGACGCTCCGGCAGGCTCCATTCCCCGTCGAACGTCCTCGGTCTCGACCTCCTTCGGGAGATCGAGGGCGGCCACGAACGGTCCGATCTTCGCGACAGGAAGGACATGGTCGACGCCGATCGTCTCGATGGCGTGGCACGGCAGCGTCGAGTAGAGGGCGTCGTCGGGGTCCTGGGCAATGGTGACGCCGCCTCGTTCCGCGATCGCGGCGAGGCCGTCGACACCGTCGTCGCCGACTCCGGACAGCAGGACACCGACGCCGCGCGAACCTGAATGCAGTGCGACGGATCGAAAGAGAGTGTTGATCGACGGCCGATGTCCGCTCTCGGTCGGTCCCTCGCTGAGGTGGATCGTGCCGTTCTCGACGAGCAGGTGTCGGTCGGGCTGGGCGGCGTAGATGACTCCGGGCTTCAGCGTCGTGCCGGTTTCTGCCGTGACCGCAGGGAGCAGACCGGAACGATCGAGAATCGAGGGGAGTGCGCTGTTTCCGTGCGCAGGCATGTGCAGCGCCACCACTACGGCGTGCGGGAAGTCGCTCGGCAGGTGCGCGACGAGGGCAGTCAGGGCCTCGACGCCGCCGGCGGAGGCGCCGAGGGCGATGACGGCTGGACCGTTCGTAACCACTTCCTCAACCTACCCGGCTGCAGTGGTTCTCACCGGAATACTTCGGCCCGAACCCACGGGGCGGGTCCGATAAGCGAGAATGAACCCTGTCATTGCCGCGCGACGGCAGTCAGCTGCGGTGTGAAAGGACTTGGTGTGGCCGAGGAACTCGACGACGATTTCGAGGCGCTGCTGCGGTTTCTGCGAGATTCGCGCGGTTTCGACTTCACGGGGTACAAGCGAACCTCGTTGATGCGTCGTGTGCGCCATCGCATGGACCAGATCGGATTCGAGAATTTCGCCGACTACCTCGATCATTTGCAGGCGAGTTCGGACGAGTTCAGTGCCCTGTTCAACACCATTTTGATCAACGTGACGGCGTTCTACCGTGATCCGGAAGCGTGGGACATTCTCAAGACGATCGTCATCCCGCAGCTGCTCGCGCAGCGTGGCCCCGATGACCCGATTCGAGTCTGGAGCGCCGGATGCGCGACCGGTGAGGAAGCGTATTCGTTGGCGATGCTGATCGCCGACGCCGTCGGCCCGGAAAGCTTCCGTCAACGCGTCAAGATCTACGCGACCGACGTCGACGAGGACGCGCTCGCCGAGGCCCGTCAGGCGTCGTATCCCGCCAAAGCCGTCGAGAACATCCCGCCCGAGCATCTCGAGCGCTACTTCGATCAGGACGGCACCCGGTACGTCTTCAGCAAGGATCTGCGTCGGGCGGTCATCTTCGGACGCAACGATCTGGTGCAGGATGCGCCGATCTCGCGGATCGACCTGCTGGTGTGCCGGAACACGCTGATGTACCTGAACGCCGAGACGCAGCGTCGGGTACTGGGCCGACTTCATTTCGCGCTGGCGCCGCACGGCATTCTTTTCCTCGGCCACGCCGAGATGCTGCTCAGCCACAGTGATCGTTTCGCGCCGTTCGATCTGAAGAACCGGCTGTTCCGTAAGGCGATCGATCAGCGCGGACTGTCGATGAGGCCCTCCGGCGACATGCTGACCAACGGCGGACACGACGACGTGCCCGGCGTCTCCAACCTGCGCGATCTGGCTTTTCGGTTCACGCCGGTCGCGCAGGTCGTGCTGACCGGCGACGAGACCGTCGCGCTCATCAACCAGCAGGCCGAGTCGTTGTTCGGATTGTCCGCTCGCGACGTCGGACGGCTGCTGCGTGATCTCGAGCTGTCGTATCGGCCCGTCGAGCTGCGCGGGTACGTCGAGCAGGCCAAGGTCGAGCGACGGTCGTCGAGAATTCGCGACGTCGAATGGCTGCAACACGGAAATCAGCCGATCTGGCTGGAGATCCACGTCAATCCGCTGATCGACGCGGGCAACGGTCTCGTCGGGGTGTCCATCGCGTTCTTCGACGTCAGTACCACCCGTGCGCTGCTCGACAAGGTCGAGGAGACCAACAAGCAGCTCGAGAACGCGTACGAAGAACTGCAGTCGACCAACGAGGAACTCGAGACCACCAACGAGGAATTGCAGTCGACGGTCGAGGAGCTCGAGACCACCAACGAAGAGCTGCAGTCGACCAACGAAGAGCTCGAGACGATGAACGAGGAGCTGCAGTCGACCAACGACGAGCTGAACGAGATCAACGGAACTCTCGGTGACAAGACCGTCGAGTTGACGCAGGCGCAGGAGTTCTTCGATTCGATCCTCGATTCCGCCGACGTCGGCATCATCGTCGTCGACCGCGACATGCGGGTGACGGTGTGGAACCGGGCGTCGACCGAGTTGTGGGGCGTCACCGAGCAGGAGGCGCGAAGTCGGCAGCTGTTGAACCTGGACATCGGGCTGCCGACGGCCGAGCTGCGTCCGTTGATCGGCAACGCATTGGTCGACGAGAGCTATTCGGGCAGCATCCAGCTCGACGCGATCAATCGCCGCGGTCGGCCGGCGCAGGTGACGGTCAGATGCAGCCCGTTCAAGGTTCACGACCGCGAGATCAGGGGCGCAATGCTGCTGATGCAGGCCGATGGCGCCGCGGGCGGTTCGAGCTAGTCGGTGGTCAGGGCCCGGTACTGCTCCGGGCCCAGCACTGCCCACACCGTCTTCCCGTCGTCGGCAGGCGCGGTACCCCACGAGTGGGAAAGCGACGACAGGATCGCCAGCCCCGAGACGTAGACGTTCGACGTCGCCGCCGATTCGCGCAGAAGTGCTGGAGCAGGGTTGCCGTCGCGCATCGCGAGGGTGAGATGATCACCGCGTAGCTCGATGCGCAGGTCCAGGTCGCTGTCGGTGTGCTGCAGTACGTTGCCGACCAGCACGGAGATGACGCATCGCGCGGCTGGGATGCAGTCGGCCCGGTCCCATTCTGTCAACGTCTCCGTCACCAGATCTCGCATCTGAATCAACACCGAGGGGGTACGCGGCCGCTCGAACCGGGCGCGTAGTCGAGGGGATGGTGCGGACAGCCCGGAATGGACGGCCTCGATCGCTGCGGCGACGCTGCTGTGGACGGACACGTAGCGAGTGATGGCGTTGCGGGTGAGCTCGCGGCGACGCCGATCGGAACTGGCGACGACGGCCAGCGGAATCCCCGGCCAGCGGCGGAGCAACCAGCTGGCGCTCGTGAGAACAGTCCATGCGGATTCCGTTGTGGCCGCAAGCTGGTCCACTTCGGCGATGACCGCTGCGGGCGAATCGGTCGCATTTTTGACGAGTGCATTTCGGACGGGCAAGTAACTTCGCGCGTCGAGAACGCCGCAAAAATGCACGACAGGGATCTGGCTGACCCACTCGGTCGTGATTGCTACTTCTTCGGACAACGGTCTGCCTAACGGAAGTGCCTCTGAGCCATGACAATTGGCATCGATTCGGACGCGGGACAGCTCGTGCTCGACTGAACGCGGTCAGGGGTGAGTCTACTCCTCTTCCACGCAATACGATTGCGCCCGAGATAGGCATACAGTAGGGGCACCGACGTCGACGAAATTGGGTGGAACGGATGTCTGGATGGGTGGCTCCGTGACTGCCGAAAGAGCGCCGGTCGGTCCGGTGGAACGAGGGAATGCAGCAGCCGCCCGAGCGCGGGAGCTGCAGCAGCGGCGTCTGGACTTGAAGTCCGGTAAACCGTGCACGCCCGAGACCGCGCGGTCTGCGCAGACCCGCGCGGACATGGCGTACGAACGTGCTGCGCGAGCGCATCTCGCCGCCTCCGATGGTCACTACCGGGCGTCGATGGCGCACGTGCGCGCAGCAGAAGTGCACGAGCGCGCCATCGAACTGGGCTTCGGAGACGCGGACGAGCATCGGAAGGCTGCTGCCCAGCACCGCAAGGCGGCCTGGGAGAACAACATCGCCGGTGCGGTCAGTCAGCGGGAGGCCGAATCGGATTTCGCGTCCGAAAGTGTTCAGCGACAGCGGGATTCGGGCGGTCGCTGATCCCTATCGCCGTTTCGGGTGTTCCGAGGCGACGAGTTGTCCGGCAAGCTGGACGACGGGGACGTTCTGGTCCTGGGACAGCTTGCTCAGTAGACGGAAAGCTTGAAGCGCGTCCAGTCCGAAGCGTTCCATGACTATTCCCTTGGCTTGTCCGATGATGTCGCGTGACACGAGTGCGGACCTGAACTGCTCGTCTCGACGGGCCCCGGAGATACCGACTGCGGCGTGCGCGGCGAGGGCTTCGGCTTCGTCGACGACTGTCTCCCCGAATGCGTGTGGCGTTTCGGAGTACAGATTGAGTGCTCCGATCGAGTGCTGGTCGGTGTACAGCAGGATCGACACGCTGGAACGGACCGGTGTGCTGTCCAGCAGGGCCGCGGTCAGCTCGGGCCATCGGGACTCGGTCGAGTAATCGTCGACGAGAACGGTGCACCTGTTGCGAATGGCATCCAGGCACGGGCCGTCGCCGACGGTGTTCTGGACACGATCGATGAACTCGGAAACCGCGCCGGTAGGCGCTTTCGCCTCGAACGTGTGCTTCTTTCCGTGGCGCTGCAGCAAGCTGATTCCAGCATGGTCCACACCGGGAACGAATCGCGTGGCACCGGCTGTGACCTCGGCGATGACGTCGTCGGCTGTGTGTGAACCCGAGCCGCTGGACGCGTGCATCGTCCGTGCCAGATCCGCGATCGCGCGCCGCACCGAATGTGTGTTCGTTTGCATCCGGGCCTCCTCTGCGAGTAGTGATCCGATTCCTACCCTGTCACACCAGGAGCCTGTCGGCGATTGCGTCTCGGAAACGAAACGCGGCACCGCGCTGCATTCGTACCGAAAGGTTCGCCGCGTCGGAATAGTTCCGAAATATGTGGAATCCGTCGCGTTTTTCGGCGATGTCTGTCACTCCGATTCACGTTTCTGGACCTACAGTAGTTAACCTGAGGCTCACTCATCGAAACTTCGGAAGGTATCGCAACGTGGCGAAGCAAGTGATCTACGAATTGATCGACGACATCGACGGCACTGCAATCGATGAGGGCCAAGGTGAATCCATCGAGTTCTCGCTCGACGGAGTCGACTACGTGATCGATCTGAAGAACAAGAACGCCAACGACTTTCGCAAGAAAATCGACTACTACGTCGGTTACGCGACGCGGGTCGGCGGACGCAAGAGAAAAGCCGCTTCGGCCGGAGTGACGACGAAAGCCGCATCGAAGGCTGCCGCGCCCGTGAAGCGCGATGCATCGCAGACTCGGGCCATCCGTCAGTGGGCCGCCGACAGTGGCTACGAAATCAACGATCGTGGCCGTATTCCGGCCGACATTGTCGAGGCGTACGAGGACGCGCACTGACGCGTCGACAATTGCCTGCGATTCGCTGCCGACGTGAAGGTTTCACGCCTTACCATCGGAGCGGATCACAGGACGGACACCGACGAGAAGAGGGCCCATGGGATCGGCAGATTTCCTCACCTGGCTGCACGAAGGAGCGAGCGCGGGCGACCCGATTCGTGGGCCCCTCTACGTCATCACGTTCATCGGGCTGGGTCTCGCCCACATTCTCGGCGGCGGAACCTTCTAGAGCATTCTCGAGCTAGGCCGTTTCGAGCCATTCGGCGAGGTCGTGCAGTTCGGACTCCGTCAGGTTCGCTTCGGTCAGAGCTGCGAGCGCGTCGGGATTCAGGTTTTCCGAACTGCCGTCCGCGAATCGGCGCACCCCGTCGGCGGTGACTCCGCTGGCCTTCACAGCAGCGAATCGGTTGTCGACGGCCATGTCACACCCCCGCGGCGACTGCGCGGGCTGCGACTCCGCCGCCCATGTTGAACCCGAGGTGTCCGCCGAGCGCTCCGGCGACCCCGGCGACGGTGAATCCCGCGAGCGCCAACGCTTTGGCGGTCTTGTCCGGCGTCGAATTCACTGCTTTCGATCGACGGCGATACGACGCCGCGAACAGCCCGGCCGCGACCGCATTGCTGCCCGCGTGGATGAGGCCCACGCGTCGCTGCTCGCGAGTCAGAGTCGACCAGGTCGCCCAGCCGGTCGCGATGGCCGTCGGGGCGGCGATGAGTCCGGCGCCGATCAGCAGGCGCGAGGCTTCGGCGTTACCCCCGGTCAGGTCGAGAAGCACAGCGCTGCTCCACGTTCCGACGGCCGAGTACGCCAGGATCGGATGCATCGGGTGTCCGACGAAGGTCCCTCGGAGCAGCCCGTCCACGGGTGAGCCGTCCAATGCGGACCGCAACTTCGTGGCCACGGTATCGCTGACGGGGTCGAGCAGTGACGCTTTTTCCAACGGCAGGAACAGCGGAGTCAGGTTCATACCCGGTCGGTTACCCGCGCTCGGAGCTCGTAATCGTCAGCGTCGGCAATTCGGACAGCTCGGGCGGTATTTCTGCGCCGGTGGTCACGACGAGGGAGAAGTCGGAGGGGTCGATGGCCTGGCCGCGTCGAAACCAGCGGATTCGTCCTGGATCGGTCTTCTCGACGGCCATCGCCTCGCGGTCGAGTTCGCCGGGCGTACGGGCGACCGATGTCGACACGGTCCCTCCCTGCTCGGCCGTCGCGTCGGGTAGCGGATCGTCGGTCGGTTCGTCGCGATCGAGAATGCATGCGGTCAGTCCGGCACGCACCCGACTGGCAGCTATCGTGAGCGTCGACGGTTCGTCGAACTCGATGTCGACGGACTCGCCTTTCTTCAACTCTCGCAACGCGTCCCACGCGGGATACCCCGGTTCGAGCATGGCGGCACCGGGTGCTCCGACGTCGAGAAGATGGCCGACGGTCTTCGTCGGCGTCTCCGAGGTCAGTGGGTCGCGTCCCACGCGAAAGGGCAACGGCCACACGGGGTACGGCGGTGTCGGCCACACGTATCCCGGCTCGCCGGACCATTCCTTCGGATAGAGCTCGGGAGCCTTGTTCGCCAATGCCCGTCGGTGGCTCTCGTGGACGGCGTCGTCCCCGAGCCATGGTGGCAGACGGCCCTCGCGGCTCAATTCAGCGAAGGTGCGCGCAGTGCCGTAGTCGAGAAATTGTGGTTCGAGCGCGTCGGCATGACCGCGCGCTGCCCATTCCCGGCACGTCGCGACGCCGTAGGCAACGAGCGCAGGCGTGAAGCCGCGCCACATCGTCACCGCGGGGTGTCGTTTCCATCCGTAGGTCGGCCAGATCAGGGCGCGCAGAATCTGGAAGGTTTCGACGCGTTGCTTGCCGAGGCGCTTGTCGTCGAGCGCCCGCGCCGAGCGGACGAAGCCGGCATCGGGAAGAAATGTCTGCACGGTGGCGCGTGCCCGGATGGTGGGGGGCGTAAACGCACGTGCACGAGAATCCATAGCCCTCTATGTATTTCTATGCACATGGGGAGGGTTACTCTCGAATTCATGGCTGCACCGACCTCAGTTCTCCCCGGACTCGAAAGCACCTACGCCGACGAGCTGAGTGACCTCGTCGTGCCGTGGCAGGGCGCGGAAGCTCCGGAACCGCGAATCCTGGTGTTCAACGACGCACTCGCGTCGTCGCTCGGTCTGGACGCCGACGCCCTTCGCGGCGCGCCGGACGTCCTTGCCGGTGCGACGCCTCCGGACGGGGCGAAGACGGTCGCGATGGCCTACGCCGGGCATCAGTTCGGCGGGTTCGTGCCGATGCTGGGTGACGGTCGGGCGCTGCTGCTGGGCGAGCTGAACGGCCCGGGCGGCCGCGTCGACCTGCATCTGAAGGGGTCGGGTCGTACGCCGTTCGCGCGTGGCGGCGACGGATTGGCCGTCGTGGGCCCGATGCTGCGGGAGTACGTGGTCAGCGAGGCCATGCATGCCCTCGGCATCCCGACGACGCGCTCGCTCGCCGTCACCGCCACCGGCCGCAGCGTCATGCGCAGTGAGCCGGAGCCCGGTGCCGTTCTCGCGCGCGTCGCGGCCAGCCACTTGCGCGTCGGAACCTTCGAGTTCGCGGCCCGGCGCGAAGGCCAGCTGCAGCTGCTCGCCGACTATGCGATTGCCCGGCATTACCCGCATCTGACGGGTCGCTACCTGGCGTTCTACGAGGCGGTGGTCGACGCGCAAGCCCGGCTCGTCGCGCAGTGGATGCTCACCGGATTCGTGCACGGGGTCATGAACACCGACAACACGACCATCTCGGGGCAGACGATCGACTACGGCCCGTGCGCGTTCGTCGACGCGTACGACCCCTATGCGGTGTTCAGCTCCATCGATCACGGCGGGCGCTATGCCTTCGGCAACCAGCCCGGTGTGATGCAGTGGAATCTGGCGCGCTTCGGCGAGACGCTGCTGCCGCTCGTCGCTGCCGATCCGAACGACGCGGTGCCCGCCGTCACCGAGGTGCTCGAGAGCTACGCGGACCGGTACGGCCGCTACTTCGCCGAAGGTCTGGCGTCGAAACTTGGTGTCACACAGGTGGAGCCGGCTCTGGCAGATGATCTGCTGACGCTCATGCGTGAGAACGGCCTGGACTGGACCGGCACCTTCCGTGCGCTCGCCGACGAACTACGCGGTGCGGCATACGTTCCCGAGGTCTTGGCCCCGTGGGTCGAGCGCTGGCGCGGCTACCTGCCTGACGACGTCACGGCCGTCGCCGACGCCATGGACCGCGTCAATCCGATCTACATCCCGCGTAATCATCTCGTCGACGCGGCGCTGCGCTCGGCGACGGCGGGCGACCTCGGCCCGTTCGAGACGTTGCTCGACGTCGTCACCCACCCGTTCGAGCGGCGTGACGACCGGTCCGAGTACGCCGAGCCTGCGTCGCAGGTGTTCACCGAGGGTTTTCAGACTTTCTGCGGTACCTGACGTGCGCGCGAATGTATAGCCCGCTATACATTCGCGCGCACGAGGGGTAGCCGGCTGTACATTCGCGCTCACGTGGAGGAGTAGACCGCCGTCAGATACTGCTCCGCCCGTTCCGACCCGACGATCCCCGGCCCCATCTTGTTCATCACGTACGAGAAGGTCATCCGGCTGTCCGGGTGCACGACGGTCAGCGATCCGCCCCAGCCACCCCAGAAGCAGATACGGCCGTCGGGGATGTACGGGACTGTATCCGGCTGCGGCAGTGCGTAACCCATGCTGAAGCGCAGCGGAACGCCGAGCGCCAGATCGACGCCGTTCGTCTGTTCGTCGAACGCGAGGGCAACCGCATCGTCACTCAGCAGGCGCACCCCGTCGACCACTCCGCCACGCGCGAGCGCCGACATGATCCGCGCCACCGACCGTGCATTGCCGTGCCCGTTCGCCGCACCGATCTCGGCTCGACGCCACTCGGGCGTGTTCGCCGACTCTGCACGGACGGCAGGGCCGAGGAACGTGCGACGACGAACTTTCAACGGGTCCGGTACGATGTCGGTCGGAACCGGAGGCGGAACGACGTCGGCGATACGTGACCAGTCCTGTTCTCGGGCACCGATCTGGAAGTCCGCGCCCAGTGGCCCGGCGATCTCCTCGGTGACGAACTGTCGCAACGTCTTTCCGGTCACGCGTCGTACCAATTCGCCGACGAGGGCGCCCTGGCTGACGGCGTGATAGCCCGACGTCGTCCGCGAATCCCACCACGGTTCCTGCACGGCGAGACGAGCAGCGGCCTTGTCCGCGTCGTACAGATCCTCGACGACGCACGGTCTGTCCCAGCCCGATACCCCGGACGTGTGCGACAGGATGTGCCGTACCTCGACGGACTCCTTTCCGGCGGCGGCGAATTCGGGCCAGTACTGCGACACCGGCGCGTACGGATCGAGCAGGCCGCGATCGAAGAGCATCAACGCCGCGAGGTTGGTCACCAGCTTCGACGTCGACCATACGTTGACGATGGTGTCCTCGGTCCACGGCTCGGAACGGGCGAGATCGCGGTGACCACCCCACACGTCCACGACGCGCCTGCCGTCGATGTCGACGACGATCGAGGCGCCGAGCTCCTCTCCTGCAGCGAGATTCGCGGTCAACGCGTCGTGGACCCGTTCGAAACCGGGCTCGACGATCATCGCCGGCCTCCGAGAAGTCGGTGGACGGCCAGGTCGACGTATTCGTCGGCGACGTCCTCGATGCTCATGGCTCCGTCCCCGTGGAACCATGCGCTGATGCCGTTGAGCATGTCGGTCAGCGCGAACGACGCCAAACGTGCGTTGCCGACGGTGAATTCACCCGTGCGCATACCCGCGGCGACGACATCGCGGACGCGTCGTTGATACCGACGGCGGTAGTCCTCGATCACCGACCGATGCTCGGGGGTCAGCGACGCCAATTCGTGTAGTCCGACAATGTATTCCACGCGTCGACTGTTCAGGTGAATCAGGTGCGCGCGCGCCAGCGCCGACAGTCGTTCGGTCGGCGTGCCGGGTGCGTCGAGCAGGGGCAGCGTCTGTTCCGCCGGTTCCTGAGTGACGGTGAGGCACACCGCGAACAGGATCTCCTCTTTCGACGAGAAGTGGTGGTACAGACTGGCACCTTTGATTCCGACGGCGTCGGCGATGTCTCTCATGCCGACGGCCGCGTACCCGTCGCGCGCGAAGATCTCCGCTGCCTTGGCGACGATGTCCTCGCGACGTCGACGCGTCCGGACTTGGCGGGGGAGTTCCTGGGCGTCGTCGGGCAGTGTCACACGGTCTCCTGCACGGGTTCGGTCGGCGCCAACGAGCGCAGTTCGCGTTTCAGGATCTTGCCCTGCGGATCGACCGGCAGTTCGGTCACGATGTGTACCGCCTTCGGCGTCTTGTACGACGCCAACTGCCCGCGGCAGTGTTCGATGATCGCCTCCGGATCGGGCGCGGCGCCCTCGGCGGGAATGACGAACGCGGTGACGGCCTCGGACCAGTACGGATCGGGCATTCCGACGACGGCAGCACGCAGCACGTCGGGATGAGCGTGAATGGCCCGCTCCACTTCCTGCGACGACACGTTCATACCTCCGGTCTTGATCATGTCCTTCATTCGATCGTAGAAGAACAGATTTCCGTCGGAGTCGATGCGGACCATGTCGCCGGTGTGGACCCAGCCGCCGTCGAACACCTCGGCGGTCTTGGCTTCGTTCTTGAAGTAGCCGAGCATGACGGACGGAGTGCGGCAGAGCAATTCGCCGATCTCGCTGTCGTTGCCGTCGGCGTCGACCACCTTGATCTCGAGGTGTGTGACCGGCTTGCCGATCCACGACGCGTCGCCGCCGGGGATGTCGTCGAGCGTGGAGAACCAGCCGACCGAGCCGAGTTGGGACAACTCGGACTGTCCCCAGTACGTGCCCCAGATCGCGTCGGGTGCAGCCGATGCCCATGCCGAGATGGTGTGGGGCGCGACCTGGCCGCCGTACGTCATGCACCGGCGTACCTGTCCGACCGCGGCCGGGCCGAAGCTCTGGTCTCGCGCCAACGCCATGTAGAACGTCGGCGTCTGCGCGATGACGGACACCTTCTCGTCGGCGATGATGCGCAGCGACTGTGCCGGATCCACGGTCGCAGGCAACACCAGGGTTGCGCCCATCAGCGTCAGCGTGGTCATCGAGCCGAGGCCGGCGATGGTGTGGAACGGCATGACGAACAGCCACGTGTCCTCGGGGCCGGTGCGCAGCCCCCAGCTCCATGCCGGCGCCGTCGAGACGAGGAAGTTGCGGTGCGGAATCATGACGCCCTTGGGCGCCGCTTCGGTTCCGGAGGTGTAGATGACCATGGCGACGTCGTTCTCGTCGAGGTCGACCTCGGGCTCGGTCGTCGGAGTGTTCGACGTCAGCTCGTCGTAGTTGTCGCCGAAGGCCACGAGCGTGGTGCTTTCGGGCTTGACGGCCGTGATGACGTCGGCGAATGCGGAATCCGCGACGACGACCGTCGGCTCCGCGTGTTCGAGCTGATGACGCACCTCGGGTTCGCGGTACATGACGTTGATGCCGGTGAACGCCGCCCCTACCTTCAGCGTGCCGTAGTAGGCGACGACGACGTCGACGCTGTTGCGTGCCATCGATGCGACGCGGTCGCCGCGGCCGACCCCGAGGTCGATCAACAGGTTGGCGAATTGGTTTGCGCGAGTGTCGAGTTGACCGTAGGTGGTGACCTGGCGGGTGCCGTCGGCGCTGTAGCTGATGAACGCGGTCTTGTCCGGGTTGGTGCGCGCGTGGCGGCGGAGTTGATCGCCGATCGTGGCGCGACCGATTCGGTTTCTGAACTGACTGGCAAGCTCGGGCATCGGTGGTCTCCTGGAGATCAGAGTGCTGCGGCGGGCGCGAACATGGGCTGGCCGAAGGATTCGAGGGCGACGATGTCCTCCACCGGGCTACGCGTCAGCTTCTTCGGGAACGACTTCTCGGGATAGCCGACGGCGATGTGCGCGGCGGTGATGTACTCGTCGGGAATCTCGAGCAACTCGCGGATGGCCGGTTCCTCATGGCACAGCAGCGTGGTCACCGCGGTGGCGACGCCCTGGTCGCGCAGCGCGAGGCAGAGGTTCTGCACGGTCGGGTAGATCGACGCGCCGCCGACGACGGACAGGCGACCGAGTTCGTGGTCCGTCGGGTGCAGACCGTCGAGCGCGGCGCACACGACGACGATGGCCGGTACTTCCGCGAGGTGGCGGGCGAAGTAGTCCGCGTCCTGCACCGTCTTGGGCAGGGCGCCGACGGCGACGGTGCCTCCGGTGATACCGGCGAAGTAGGCGTCCCACATCGGCAGGTAGAGGTCGGCGAGTGCCTGCTTGCGGGCGGCGTCGCGGACGACGATCCAGCGGACCGGCTGACGATTGCCGCCCTGCGGGCCGAAGCGAGCGACGTCGAAGGCGTTGCGAAAGACCTCGTCGGGGACCGGTGTGTCCGCGTAGCGCCGGCACGTACCGGTGGTGCGCATTGCTTCGGTGAGTTCCATGTCGATCCCTTCGCCTGACCATCGTTAGGTATGTGCAACAGCATTGTGTGGTCCGCGACACATTGTCAATACCCAAAACGGCACTTCGAGACCACCCTTGTGCCGAGATACCTAACTGTGGTTAGTTTTGGAACAGTTCCGCTACCAGGAGGTGTCCGGTGTCCGTCACTGCTGCGACCGCGATCGACCGAGCGCGGCTGGAACGTGCTCTCGACGCGGCCAACATGCCCAGCCTCGTCGCTGTCCTCTATCAGTTGACCGGCGACGACGCGTGGCTGCAGGATCCCTACCGGCCCACCCGCAGCCGCGGCATGGACGACAACGACAGCGGCGGGTTCGCACCGGAGGTGGCGTCGCGCATCCGGGTGGCCGCGCTCGACGCCATCGCCGACTGGGCGAACGGCGTCCCGATGGCGGTGCCGTCCCCGAGCGGCGCCCATCTGGTCGACATGATCAGCGCCGCAGTCGGCGAAGACGTGCCTGCGGAGTTCGCGTCGATGGTCGCCGAGGACATGGGCTTCGTCGACGAACCCGCGCGGACGCCCGTGAAAAGCGACCTGTCGGTCATCGTCATCGGCGCCGGGGTCTCCGGCATGCTGGCGTCGATCAAGCTCGGCGAGGCCGGTATCGAACACGTTGTGCTGGAGAAGAATTCCGACGTCGGCGGTGGGTGGTTCGAGAACACGTACCCGGGCGCGGGCGTCGACACGCCCAGTCACCTGTACTCGTATTCGTTCCAGCCGCGCGCGTGGAGCACGCATTTCGGCAAGCGTGACGAGGTGTGGCAGTACCTCCGTGACGTTGCGGCACAACACGATCTACGACGACGCATCCAGTTCGACACCGAGGTGGCGAACGCGGTCTACGACGCCGACGGGCAGTCGTGGACGGTGACCACCACCGCCGGTGACGTGCTGACGGCCGACGCCGTGATCACCGCGACCGGACAGTTGAACCGTCCGAAAGTGCCGTCCATTCCGGGTCTCGACACGTTCACCGGTCCGATCTTCCACACCGCCGAGTGGCCGGCCGATCTCGATCTGAGCGGCAAACGCGTCGCTATCGTCGGAACGGGTGCGAGTGCGATGCAGGTGTTGCCCGCCATCGCGTCGACCGTCGGACATGCGACGGTGTTCCAGCGCTCGCCACAGTGGGTGACGTCGAGTGACGTGTATTTCGCGCCTATCCACGACGACGTCAGTTACCTGATGGACGTCGTTCCGCTGTATCGGCTGTGGTACCGAACGCGATTGGCGTGGAACTTCAACGATCGTGTGCATCCGTCGCTTCAGGTCGATCCCGAGTGGGAGACGCCCGAGCGGTCGATCAACGCGATCAACGACGCGCATCGCCGGGTGTTCACGCGGTACCTCGAGCGCGAATTGGAGGGTAGGCCGGATCTGATCGAGAAGTCGTTGCCCGATTACCCGCCCTTCGGCAAGCGGATGCTCCTCGACAACGGGTGGTTCGCCGCGCTCAAACGAGACAACGTGACGTTGGTGGCGGAAAGAGTCGCGTCGATCGGACCGAATTCCGTTGTGGGATCGGAAGGTACCGAAGCCGAGGTCGACGTCGTCATCCTCGCCACCGGATTCGAGACGCACAAGCTGCTCAGCCCCATCGACATTCGCGGTCGATCAGGCAAGTCCATCAAGGATTTCTGGGGTCCGGAGGACGCGCACGCGTATCTGGGCATCACCGTGCCGGACTATCCCAACCTGTTCATCACGTGCGGGCCGGGCACTGTTCTCGGGCACGGCGGCAGCTACATCACGATCGCCGAATTCCAGGTCCGGTACATCGTCGATCTGCTGACGACCATGGCGGACAATGGAATCGGCGCCGTCGAATGCAGGCCCGACGTCGAAGAGGACTACGTGCGCCGCCACGACGAGGCGCATGCGCGGATGATCTGGACGCACGAGGGCATGAACAACTGGTACCGCAACGACGCCGGACGAGTGGTGTCGACGCTTCCGTGGCGGATCGTCGACTACTGGGAGATGACCCGCCACGCCGATCTGGACGATTTCGTCGTCGAACCCGCGCGTCGATAGCTACGAGGCCGGACCCGAGCCGGGCAGATGCATGGCGTGTTCCTCGTGGTCGAGTTCGTGTTCGAGGACTCGCATGTCCTCGTCGGGTAGTCGGCCTGCGTCTCGCCAGCGCAGCAGTTCGTCGCGCTGCGTCGCGATCAGTTTGCGCCTGGTGCCGAGCGAGGCCTGCTGTGCCGGGGAGACCAGGGAAGTCTCGTCGGCGTTGTCGAGGTGATCGAGTCGACGGCGATAACGCTCGATCCGGTGTTCCAGTTCCTCTCGAAAGGCCGTGGTGGCCTCGGGCTTCAGCTTCTCGTCCTTGGCGATTCGATCGAGTTGTGCGAGCGCTGCTTTCGCGGCTCCCTGTCTCGCCTCGTTGCGGACCCGGGACGTGGTCGCGGCGTCGGCGCGTACGTTCAGGCGACGCACGAGTGGTGCGAACGTCGTGCCCTGGCCGACCACGGTGACCAGCACGACGACAAAAGCGCAGAACAGCAACAGGTCTCGCGCGACGAAGGGATCCCCGTTGTCGAGCGTCAACGGCAGCGAGAACGCAGCGGCGACGGTGATGACGCCGCGTGTTCCTGCCCAGCTCATGACGACGATCTCACGGCCGCTCAGACGTGGAATGTCGGCGCCCTCGCGGTTCTTGCGACGCGGTAGCCGCTCGGTGACGTACAGCCACACGGGGCGCAGAAGCAGAACTCCTGCCAGGGTGACGCCGACGGCCGTCGCCACCGTGGGTAGCGAATAGGCCGACAGCCCTGCGACGACGGTGGGTAGCTGCTCGCCGATCAGCAGGAAGACGAAACCTTCCAGCAGGACGTCGATCAGGCGCCACACCGCGCCGGTCTGCAGGCGGCTTGCGCTCGACGCGGCATGGCGGGTGTCGTGCCCGACGATCAATGCCGTCACCACGACGGCCAGCACTCCCGACGCGTGGACGTGCTCGGCCGCGAGGTAGGCGATGAACGGTGTCACCAGCGAGACGATGTTCAGCAGCAGCGGATCGTCGATGACGCGTTGAACCAGCCGGATCACGAACGCGATGGCGACACCGACTGCGACGCCGCCGCCCGCGGCGAGGAGAAACAGGCCCCCGGCTTCCGGTGGCGACATGTCGTGCAGGGCGATGGCCGTCGTCGCGACCGTCAGCATGGTCAGTGCCGTCGCGTCGTTGAGCAGTCCTTCGCCCTCGATCAGCGTCACCAGCCTCGGCGGGATGCCTGCGCGTCGACCCACCGCCAGGGCGGCAACGGGATCGGGTGGTGCGACGGCCGCTCCCAGCGCCGTGCCCGCGGCGAGCGTGACGGTCGGTATCAACAGGTACAAACCCACTCCGACGACGCTCGCGGTGGCGATCACCAAACCGACCGAGAGGCTGAGAATCGTCAACGCGTTCTTGCGAATGGCGACAAGCGACGAGTTGAGCGCCGCGCTGTACAGCAGGGGCGGGATCACCAGCGTGAGGACGACGTCGGGGTCGAGGACGATGTCGGGCAGAGGCGTCGCCGACACACCGAGACCGGCCAGCGTCAGCAGCGCGGCGGACGGGATGGTGGTCTTCTTGGACAGCACCTGGGCCGCGACGATCAGCGCCACCGCCGCCAGGACCAGACCGAGGCCGCTCAACATGATTCGTCACAACAGAAGTTCACGAAGATGGGTTCCACGAGGTGGAGGCGTCAAACCTGGTGACGAATCCGGCTCAGGTGAGAACGGGAACCGCGACGAACAGTTCAGCGGTGGCGATGCGGCGGACCGCGCGGTGCAGCGTCACCGACTGCAGGAGCCCGTGGGAATCGATGGCGACGTCGACATCGAGAATGCCTGCCGCGGTGCCGATCCGAAGCGAACCGGGCCACCCGATTCGTGCGTTGGCTGCGACGACTCCTCCGGACACCGTTGCGGCGGCGGCCACCGCCACCGCGGAAGTCAGGCCGATCGCAGGATGCGGTGCCATCATGGACAGCATTCGAACCGAGATGTCGTAGTCCGACGCACCGATAAGGGCACCGTCCGAACTTCGGTAGTCCCGGGGTGGCCCCACGATTCCCACTTTCGGGATCGCGTGGGTGATGGGTTCGTCGGGCGTGCTGAGTCCCATTCGGAGAGCCGCCTGGCGCCGAAGCGCGAACAGAGTGGAAAGATGTTCGGAGAGAGCGTCATTCGGCTCTGCTCCTGTGAGTCCGAGATCGGACGCGTCGTACAGGGCGGCAGGTGCTCCCGCAGTGACGAAGGTTCCACGAAAGGATCTGTCGCACAGGGTGATTTCGTCGACGGGTTGGCCGGTCGGCAACAGAGACACGCGGTCGGTGGCGAGATCGGTGAATGTCAGACCCACCGGAACGCCTCGGGCCGTCGTGCCGGGAACCGTGGCATCACCGTCAGTGGGTACGTGTCCGCCAGGGGTGGCGATCTCGGCGGACAGCACCGCGCCGGTGTTCTGATTGCGCATGCGGACGACCGTCACTCGGTCGTCGACGGCAACCAGACCGGCCTGTAGCGCGTAGAGGCCGATTGCTGTTGCGCAGTTGCCGCAGTTGCTGCCCCACTCGACGGTGCGGTTGTCCACGGCGACCTGCGCGAACAAGTAGTCGACGTCGATGCCTGGGGCGGTGGAGCGTCGAACGATCGCTGCCTTTGACGTCGTCGAACTCCCGCCGCCCACGCCGTCGAGCTGACGGGGATCGCCCGAACCGAATGCCGAGGTCAGTATGTTGTCGAGTCCGCCTGCGTCGCCGATATATGGATCGATGTCGACGGCGTTGAACAGCCAACATTTGCTGGTGCCGCCTCGCATCCACGTGCCTCGAAGCGTGAACATGGTGTGCCTTCCGCCGTAGATTGTCGTACCGTTCCAGCCTGGGTGGGCCGGAGCTCAAGCACAATTACGAATAATGTTGTCGTCCTTCAGTAACGCTTAAGTCATCAGATGAAGCCTGGTACGACAACCAAGATCAACCAGCACAGCGCAGGCGCAACGGCGACGACGATTCCGGCATTGACTATCAGCTGACGGTAGAAGCGGGGCCGTTCGATGTTCTGTGCGTTTGCCAGCACCAAGGCGCCGTTGGTCGAGAACGGAGACACATCGACGACGGTCGCGGAGATCGCGAGGGCTGCGACCACGCCGATCACGGGCAGGGTGCTGCTGCCGAGCAAGGGCATCGCCATCGGGATCACGGCTGCCAGCAGTGCCGTCGACGACGCGAACGCAGACGTGAGTCCGATGACGTAGCAGAGCACGAGGGCCACGAGCAGCGGCGCACCGAGCGTGATTGCAAAGTGCGCGAGCGTGTCGATGGTGCCGACCTCCTCGAGAATCGAGATGTAGGTGACCATGCCGGCGACGAGCAGAACCGTGGACCAACTGATCCCGGCGATAGCTTCGTTCTGTTTCTTCAGGTCGGTGAAGGCAAGGACGGCGCCTGCTGCAATGGCGATGAAGCTGATGGGCAGGTGCAGTACGAGAACCAGCACCAGCAGGGCGCCGATGAGGAACAGCGTGAGTTTCTGGACCCGGGTGACGGGGGCAGGAGCGTCGACCAGGGTCGTCGACGTCGGTCGCGCCAGAACTTGGGTGCTTCCGGCGGCGCCGCCTGTGCTCGGTGTTCCCAGCGACGACGGTGCGTCGTCACGCGAACCGCTGGTCGGGACAGGCTTGTTCGTGCCGGTTGCGGTGAATTCGAGACCGCGCATCTTCGCCAGAGCCCCGTATCCGACGACGGTGAGCACCGACAGCAACAGGTTGATTCCATAGCTGGCGAGGAAGAGCGTCCATGGGCTGATGGTCAGCCCGTTGTTTTCGACGATGTCGCGGACCAGAACGCCGGAGACACTGATGGGTGAGAACGCACCCGCGTGGGCTCCGTTGATAGTCATGATGCCCATGACCAGTGGACTCATACGGGTGCGAGCGGCGAACGCCATCGCGGCCGGGGTGATCAGAGCGACGGCAGCAGGGCTGAAGGTTCCCAACGCGGTGAGCACCGATGCAGAGAAGAAGAACACCCACGGCACGATTGTCACGCGCCCGTGCACAGCTCGGATACACGAATTGACCAGCAGGTCGATGGTGCCGTTGCGTTTGGCCATACCGAAGAAGTAGGTGACCCCGACAATGGTGAGCACGATCGAACTCGGGAAGGCTTGGAGAATCTCTTTGTCGTCGTAGCCGAGTGCGAAGTAGCCGACTGCGAAGGCGCCGACAAAGCCCAGGATGCCGATATTGATGGGGAAGAATGTCGCGATCACGAACATCGCAACGAGCGCGATGAGCGGGAGTATCTCGATGGAGGTCATGGCGGGTCTTTCGGTGGCTGGGAAACGTGGGCGGTCACATTCAGCGCTTGAACGTCGTACAGGTCACACTATTGACCGCGCGGATTCAGAACAATACGGTTTTGCTACCGTCTCGTTTAGTACAACTGAAGGCAGGTAGTGAATGCAGCACTCGTTCGACGTCGTGACGCTCTTCCTGCTTCTCGACATCGCAGAAGCAGGGTCGCTGACGGCCGGCGCCGAAAGGGCCAACATGACCGCGTCGGCCGCGTCGCAGCGCATTGCCAAGCTCGAGAACAGCATCAAACAGCCCGTGCTGACGCGGCTGCCCCGGGGAGTGCAGCTGACCGAGGCCGGTGAAATTCTGACAAGTCGCGCGCGGCTGTTCAGGCGCGAAATGCGAGCCGCGAGTGGTGATCTCGAAGCAATACGTGGGCTGGAGCGGGGTGCGGTGCGGCTCGGCTCGTTTCCGACGGTGAGTTCGTCGCTGCTGTCGGATGCGTTGAAGGAGTACCACGCGCGGTGGCCCGGCGTCGACGTTCGCGTTCGCTCTGCGGTACGTCCGCAGCTGCTGGAGATGCTGCATTCCAGCGAGGTCGATCTGGCGTTGCTGTGGAGCTACGCGTGGACGGAAGAAGCGGAAAGATCGCTGTCACTCGAATCGTTGATGGAAGACGAGACGATGCTGCTCCTGCCTGTCGACGACCACCGTGCGTCCGACGAGATGGCGCTCCCGGACCTGAAGGGGGCGCGGTGGATCATCCGAAGCAACGACCATCCGGCCGCTGAGGTTCTGTACCGCAGTTGCCGAGCAGTCGGCTTCGAGCCAGAGGTGGTCTACGAGGCACACGATTATCAGGAGATCGAGGCGATGGTTGCTGCGGGGGTCGGCATAGCAATGGTGCCGGGTCTGGCAGTGGTACATCACCGGCCCGATGTTCAGCCGCTCGCATTTCGTTCGGCAGACCGGGTTCCCACCCGCGTCATCTACATCGCCTCCCTGGCACGTCGTCAGTACACGCCTGCGATGTATGCGGTATCGAGTGCGCTGCGTGGGGCGGCAGATCGGATCGCCGGGCACCGGTCGTGAGTGCGAATGTAGAGCAGGCTCTACATTCGCACTCACGACGGGTAATTCGCGCGACGGGGGCAGGCGGCGTGAGACGTCGATCTGGGGTTCGATGTCAACGTGTGAAGCCCCAGCGGTGCAGCGCGTCGTCGAGTCCGTCGGACGTGCCCTCTCCGACCCAGGCGACGTGACCGTCGGGGCGGATCAAGACGGCTGACGGCGCTGGGACGTCTCCGACCACCGGCAGAGTCCACCGGCCCGCGACGGTGGCAGAGATGCCGAGGCCGGAACCGTCGAAACTCAGCAGTACCGGCCTGGCGTCACGCAACAACTCGAACACGCGTGTCGGCCCGTCGGGCGTAGTGATGTCGAGATCCGGCATCCGGCGACCCAGCAGTGGGTGACCAGGACCGAGGTCGTAGGCGACGTCGAGTCCGGTGATCAGTGAAGCGATGCGGTGGGAAGCGTCGTCGACGCGGAGAACGTCGTCGAGCAGGTCACGTAACGCTTCCTGCCGCGGGTCGGCTTTCTGAAAAAGTGATTGCGCCATCGTGTATTTCAACGCTCGAGCGCCGGCGGGGTGCCGCTCGGTGTGATAGGTGTCGAGCAGAGACTCGTCTGATTCGCCCCGCACGACCTGCCCGAGCTTCCAGCCCAGGTTGACGGCGTCCTGAACCCCGAGTCCGATGCCTTGGCCGCCGGTGGGCGAGTGCACGTGGGCAGCGTCGCCCGCCAGGAGGACACGACCGACGCGATACGACGCCGCCTGTTTCGTCGCATCGGTGAAGCGCGACAACCAGGTTGGGCTGTGCACTCCGAAATCGGTGCCGAACACGTCGGTCAATGCATCCCGTAGATCGTCGAGAGTGGGCTCGGCCCTTCGAATGTCCGACTCGGTGACCACCACCCGAACTACGCCGTCGCCCATCGGGTGCAGTCCGTGTACGCCGCGTTCGTCGACCTTGCCTGCGTCCGGCAGCTTCTCCGTGACCTGCACTTCGGCGATGAGACTGCTGCGGGACGCGTCGGGACCGACGAAGTCGATTCCTGCGTCGCGGCGCACGGTGCTGCGACCGCCGTCGGCGCCTACGACATACTGTGCCCGCACCGAGCCGGACAAGGTCTCGACGGCGACGCCGTCAGGGTCTTGCGAGATACCGGTGACCTCGATACCGCGGCGGATCGTGACGCCCGATTCCTCGGCCCAGCCGAGCAGGATGCGTTCGATGTGGTTCTGGAACAACGCAAGTGTGTACGGGTGGCGCGTCGGCAGGGCGCTCAGGTCGATCCGAGTGCTGCCGAACGTCGCGGCAGGAATGGTAGTGCCCTCCGTGAGAAACCGATCGACGATGCCGCGCTGATCGAGCAATTCGATCGTGCGCGCGTGTATTCCGCCGCCGCGTGACCCGACCAGAGTCTGCGACCCGCGCCGTTCGAGTACGACGACATCCACTCCGGCGAGCCGTAATTCAGCGGCGAGCATCAATCCTGTCGGACCGCTGCCGACGACGACCACATCATGCATATCTTCTCCTCACTCAGTCGCGAACGAGCAGTGGAACGAGGCGAACGTACGCGACCATACCGACAAGTTCGACGAGTGTCTGCGTCACCACCACGACTGCTGCCAACGACAGTTCCTCCGGAAGCGCCAGGGCCAACGGTAGGACGACCAGTGAGTTCCGCGTCGCGCCCGAGAACACTAAAGCCCTTGTCGCTCGGACGTCTTGACGCGATACGCGACTCACCGCGAGGCCAGCGAACGCCATGATCACCAGGAATGCCACGAAAATCGGTACTGCCGAGAGCAGTTCGGTGCCGTGTGCCCGAACCTCCTCGATCTGCGACGCGACGACGACCAACAGTGTGGCCATCATGATCGGAACCATCGCCGACGCCATCGCATCCATCACCCGCGCGCCGACGCGGTGGCGTCGCGCAACCTTCTGCGTCACCGCGGCCAGCGACAACGGGATGGCGATGAGTACGACGAAAGCCTCGACGAACGGGGCGATGTCGATGATCGACACCAGATCCGATCCGACGAAGATCCACAGGTACAGCGGGAGAAACGCCATCTGTAGCAGCATCAGGATCGGAGCGGCGGCGAGCAGTCGTTCCGACGCCGCACCTGCCAGGCCGCTGAACACGATGACGTAGTCGATGCAGGGGGCGAGCAGAACCAGCAGGATGCCGACGAGCAGAGCATGATCGCCGGCGACGAACCGCGTCAAACCGAAGACGACGATCGGTACCAGAAGGAAGTTGAGGACGACGGAGCTGGTCAGAAAGCTGCTGTCGCGCAACGCAGTACCGATGTCCGAGAACGGGACCGCGAGGAACGTGGCGTACAGCAGGACGAGCAGAACCGGATTGATCGCGTGCCCGAACGCAGGGGCCGTGCTCGGCGCGAGCAGCCCGATGACCGCACCCGCGAGCAGCGCCGACAGGTAGAGCGGAATTTGATGCTTCTCGAGCCACTCGACCTTCACGTGGTGCTCTTCGGCGCAGGCATGACACTCAGGATAGGCGCCTTCCGATTACCGCATGGGTGAGCGGGTTATGCGGTCGTAAGACCCCCGCGTCTACGGAAGGAAGTATCACCATGTCAGACAGCCGCCCCCTCGCGCTGGTCACCGGCGGATCATCGGGGATTGGATTCGAACTCGCCAAACAATTCGCACAGCACGGGTACGACGTCGCGATCTCAGGGCAGAGTGAACGTGTCTACGCATCGGCCGACGCGTTACGTGGACTGGGTGTCGAGGCGTATCCGCACCGCGCCGATGCTGCCACGTACGACGGAGTCGAAAGTTTTTGGACTTTCGTTGCCGATCTCGGTAGACCCGTCGAGGCGGCGGCGTTGAATGTCGGGATCGGGCTCGGAGGTGCGTTCGTCGACAACGACCTCGACGACGAGCTCAGGCTCATCGCCATCAATGTCGCCGGGACTGTGCACATGGCAAAAAGGGTTGTGCAACACATGGTTCCGAACCGTCGCGGGAAGATTCTGATCGTGTCGTCGGTGTCGGCGACCACCCCGACTCCCTACGAAACCGTGTACGGACCGTCGAAGGCGTTCGGCTTCTCGTTCGCCGAATCGTTGCGAGAAGAACTGCGGGACAGTGGTGTCAGTGTTACCGCCTTGCTGCCGGGCGCCACCGACAGCGACTTTCACGCCAACGCAGGTATGGGTGATACGAAATTCGGCGACAACAGTTGGAAGAACGACAAAGCAGTTGTCGCACAGCAGGGGTACGACGCATTGATCTCCGGCGTCGACCATGTGGTCGGTGGCGACGACGCGACCAAACAAGAAGCCGTCGACAACCGTACGACGCCTGAGCCCGAAAAGGCGGCGAAGATGGCCGAACAGGCACGACCGGGCTCGAGGTAGTCGAAGATCGGACTGCGCGGATCGCGTGCAAGAATCGACGACGCGAATGCCACGCTGTCTGCGCCGGTGAGCACCACGTGAAGGTCGGGTGGCTGGAGCGTCAGAGCTGCGGTGACCCGCTGTTCGTCGATGTCGAGCCTCATGGCACTCAGGATGAGCGCTACGGTGCGCTCGTCATCGGCGTCGATGACGAGGCTCAGCGAACTTCAGCAGATGTGCTCGGCGAAATTCATCACCTGTGAGCGGTCTTCACTGTAGTGGTTGGCGGGTTCCTGTGGTGGCCTTGCGGAGCTTCTCCGATCGTGCGTTGTGGT
>NZ_JABUCO010000021.1:0-91309 GCF_019835205.1 Rhodococcus sp. BP-261
TCGAATACCTCGTCGGCCAAGACGGCCTCGTGTCCTTCCTCGAGGTCAACACCCGCCTGCAGGTCGAGCACCCCGTCACCGAGGAAACCTCCGGCATCGACCTCGTGCTGCAGCAGTTCCGCATCGCCAACGGCGAAGAGTTGTCGATCACCGAAGATCCCGAACCGCGCGGACACTCCTTCGAGTTCCGCATCAACGGTGAAGACGCCGGCCGCGGCTTCCTGCCCGCACCCGGACCGGTCACCACCTTCATCGCCCCCGAAGGCCCCGGCGTCCGCGTCGATTCCGGTGTCGAGTCCGGCTCGGTGATCGGTGGCCAATTCGACTCCATGCTCGCCAAGCTCATCGTCACCGGCGCCACCCGCGAGGAAGCACTCGCCCGCAGCCGCCGCGCGCTGGCCGAGTTCAAGGTCGAAGGCCTCGCCACCGTCATCCCGTTCCACGCCGCAGTGGTCTCCGACCCCGCGTTCATCGGCGACGGAGAATCCTTCGACGTCCACACCCGGTGGATCGAAACCGAATGGGACAACCAAGTTCCCCCGTTCACCGCAGCAGACGCACTCGACGACGACGAAGCACTGCCGCGCCAGAACGTGGTCGTCGAGGTCGGCGGCAGGCGCATCGAGGTGTCCCTGCCCGGCCAGTTCTCCCTCGGCGGCGGCGCAGCATCCGATGGTGCGATCCGCCGCAAGCCCAAGCCGCGCAAGCGTGGCGGCGGCGGCGCCGGTGCCGCATCCGGTGACGCCGTCACCGCACCCATGCAGGGCACCGTCGTCAAGGTCGCCGTCGAAGAAGGACAAGAAGTCGCCGAAGGCGACCTCATCGCCGTCCTCGAAGCAATGAAAATGGAAAACCCCGTCAACGCCCACAAAGCAGGCGTCGTCACCGGCCTCGCCGTCACTCCCGGCTCGGCGATCACCCAAGGCACCGTCCTCGCAGAGCTGAAGTAAGAACCCCTCTGGGACCACGAACGTCCGGGTTAGTCTGTCTCTCATGGCAGACAACCCGGACGTTCGCATCGGTACGGCCGAGCGCGAGCAAGCACTCGAAGCGTTGAGCAGACATCTCGGCGACGGGCGCCTGACGTTGCCGGAGTTCGACGAACGTAGTTCCGTCGTCTCTTCCGCCACGACGCGCGGCCAACTCGACGCGGTATTCGCGGATCTGCCATCCACGACGGTCACTCCTTCCGTCTCGAAGCCGTTGGAGAGGACCGCGTCGCAAACACCTGCCGCGGAGTCGTCCGACGACGACGGCTGGGACTGGCGCAAAGCGGTCATGGCTGCGACGCCGATCGTTGCGCTCGTTCTGTTCTTCGTCGTTCCCGTGTCGAACAGTTGGTTGTTCTTCCTGTTGATTCCTTTGGTCGGTGCCGTGATCTTCGGCGGAGACCGGTCGAACCGGAAGCGGGATCGACGGTGACGGCGCCGAAGGCCCTGTTGTTCGACGTGTTCGGCACGGTCGTCGACTGGCGCACGAGTGTGGCTGCCGCAGTCTCGTCGGCGCTGCCCGAGCTGCAGGATCCATATTCGTTCGCCGATCGGTGGCGCAGCCTCTATCAACCGTCGATGGAAGAGGTCAGATCCGGGTCACGCGAGTTCGTCCGGCTGGATGAACTGCACCGTGAAAGTTTGCGAACAGTGTTGTCGGAGCAGGACATCGAGCTACCCGACGCCGCTGTCGACGACCTCAACCTTGCGTGGCATCGCCTCGATCCCTGGCCGGATTCGGTCGACGGCATCACGCGGTTGAAGGAGCATTTCGTCGTCGCGCCACTGTCCAACGGCAACATCTCTCTGCTGCTGGACATGGCGAAGAATGCGGGTATTCCGTGGGACGCGATCCTCGGAGCCGAACCGGTGCGCGCGTACAAGCCCACGCCCGACGCCTATCTTCGTACCGCCGACATCCTCGGATTGCGGCCCGACGAGTGCATGATGGTCGCTGCACACAACAGCGACCTCGACGCCGCTCGCAACTGCGGTTTCCGCACCGCGTTCGTCTGCAGGCCGAGTGAGCATGGGCCGCAACAAAATTCGGATATGCGGCCCGAATCCGATTGGTCGTACAGCGTCGAATCGATCACCGAGTTGGCGACGGCATTGCACTGCTGACTCGTCAGTTCACCTCGGTCAGTGCTCCCCCGACCCACTGTTCGACGGCAGCGCGAGACTGCAATTGGACTATCGAAAGTTCCGGCCTGCGCTCGGCCACCGCGAGGACACGTTCGCCCGTGAGCGAGTGCGTCCTCCAGGCCCAGCGGATGATGTGGTCTTCCTCCCGGAAGATGCTGCGCAGCGGCGGTTCGATGTTGCCGTTCCACAACACTTCTCGACGCAGCCGCCGCCCGATCGTGCGCTGCGACACCTGGCGCATGACCGTAGTTCGCGGTAAGTCGAGCCAGACGAGCAGATCGGCGCGGTCCGCCAGCTTGTCTCGAACCGAACCGTACTGCCACTCGGTCACCCACGACGGTCTCGACGAGAACTCGTCCACTTCGGCCTCGAACGACGGGCGGGGCGTCCAGCCTGGACCGTGGAACAAGCCGTCGATCTCGATGTGCTCGGTGCCGAGGACTCGAGCAATCCGTGAGGCCAACGTCGTTTTCCCGGAACCCGACGTGCCGGCGACTATTACTCTCGACGGTCTGCCGGTCAGCGTGTCGGCGGGTCCGAGGATCACCGAAACACCCTACCCGTGCGTGCGAATGTATAGCCCGCTATACATTCGCACGCACGACCGGCAGTAGCGTAGGAGCGCGCCGCCCGGCCGAGCCAGTTCGGTCACTGACGGTAATCCTGATCCACACCCGTCGCCCAGCGCGAACATTCGACAGCGACGACATCCGTCCGCCCACGGAGAAAGTCACGCGCACCGGAATCCCCGACGGCCGTGGAGATGACGTCGTCCCAGTGTTCGCGTCCGAACACGACCGGATGACCGGGTACGCCGTCGAATACTGCTCGTGCAAGGTGCGACGGCGCATCGCGAGCAGCGTCCAAGACTGCACCGACGACGTCGCTCCCCACATCCGGCGTGTCGACGACGTGGACGACCGCGAAGGAAGCGTCACCGGCTGCACCCAACCCCGCGCGCAACGATGCGCTCAGCCCCTCACGCCATTTCGGGGCGTGGACCGCCTCCGCGCCGAGAGGCACCGGCACCGACGCAGCCCCGAGTACGACGAGCACTCGGCCGCAGCCGCCGTCGACCAGCGCACGAACGGCCGCGTTCAGCCACGCCCCGTCGTGCGCGAGTACTTTCGGTGAGCCGTACCGAGTTCCAGCACCGGCGGCGAGAAGCACTCCGACCGCGTCAGACGTCATTCACCAGTCCTTTCCGACTGCACCATTCTGCCCGCTCGAGTCGCGGTAACGGCCGTCATGGTCGATCCTGTTACCACTCGCCTGCAGCGTCGCAGGACCCATTACCTGCTGCCACCTGCGAGGTACCCATGTCCGTTCTTCCCACGAAGCGTCGCCGTGTTCATCCCGTCGACGAGGTTCTCCCCGTCCCGAAACTCGCCGCGTACGGATTTCAGCACGTCGTTGCCTTCTATGCGGGCGCAGTGCTGGTTCCGATCATCATCGGCAGCGCGATCGGACTGACCGACGAACAACTGATTCACCTGATCAACGCGGATCTGTTCACGTGTGGGATCGCGTCGATCATCCAGTCGGTGGGCTTCTGGAAAATCGGCGTGCGACTTCCGTTGCTGCAGGGCGTGACCTTCGCGGGCGTGTCACCCGTCATCGCGATCGCCATGGCAAACGGCGGCGGGACCGAAGGCCTTCTGTACGTCTACGGCTCCGTCATCGTCGCAGGTCTCGTCACGTTCTTCATGGCCCCGTACTTCAGTAGACTCCTCAGATTCTTCCCGCCGGTCGTGACTGGAACGGTGATCACGATCATCGGCGTCGCGTTGCTGCCCGTCGCTGTCAACGACGCAGTGACGAATCCTGCTACGCACGAACAAGATCCGACCAACGGCCGCTGGATGGCCTACGCCATCGGAACGCTCCTCGTCATCGTGTTGATCCAACGATTCTTCAAGGGCTTCATGGCGACGATCGCCGTCCTGCTCGGGCTCGTCGCGGGCAGCGCAGTCGCATTCGTGCTCGGAGACATGAACTTCGACCGTACGGGCGAGGCGTCGTGGGTCGGCTTCACCCAGCCGTTCCTGTTCGGCGTACCGAAATTCAGTGTCGTCGCGATCATCTCGATGATCGTCGTCATGCTGATCATCGCGGTCGAGACCACCGGCAGCGTCTACGCGACGGGTGAGATCGTCGGCAAGCGCATCAAGAAGGACGACATCGCCGCGACGCTTCGGGCAGACGGCGTCGCCACGGTCGTCGGCGGCACGTTCAATTCGTTTCCGTACACGGCATTTTCGGAGAACGTCGGACTGGTGCGCCTCACCGGAGTGCGAAGCCGGTGGGTGGTGGCGTCGGCCGGCGTCATCATGATGCTGCTGGGATTGCTTCCGAAAACGGCCGCCGTCGTCGCGTCCATTCCACCACCGGTTCTCGGTGGGGCCGCTCTGGCGCTGTTCGCGACCGTCGCCGTCGTCGGCATTCAGACGCTGTCGGCCGTCGATTTCACCGACCATCGCAACTTGATCGTCGTGGCGACCAGCCTCGGACTGGCAATGCTGGTCACCATTCAACCGAGCGTCGCCGACGGCGTCCCGGACTGGCTGGAGATGCTGTTCGGAAGCGGCATCGTTCTCGGAGCCGTCACCGCGATCGTGTTGAACATCGTGTTCTTCCACATCGGCAATCGTGGTCAGACCGTCGCCGGCGGTCCGGGCGACGGCATCACGCTGGATCGTGTCAACACGATGACCCACGACGACTTCGCCTCGACGTTCGGAGGCCTCGTCCAGGGGACACCGTGGGTGGTCGATCGTGCATACCAGCAACGACCGTTTGCCGACGCGCACAGCCTGCGCGAGGCTTTCCAGGAGGCCCTGCTGGCAGGCACGACCGAGGAACAGCTCGAGCTCATCAACAGCTACCCGGACCTCGGGAGCGAAGATGACACCGGCATGCCCGAGGCGGCCGATCACACGGGCCTGTCGAATCTCGACGAGGACGAGCACGACGACATCGTCGAACTCGCCACCGAGTATCGCCGGCACTTCGGATTTCCCTTGGTCATCTGCGCCCGCGAAACGGAACGGTACGACCGAGTGCTGGCGAACGGCTGGTCTCGTATCGAGAACGCGCCCGCCGCCGAGCGTTCGTTTGCGATGATCGAAATCGCCAAGATCGCCAACTATCGTTTCGACGACCTCGTCGCCGACGCCAACCCCATCGCCGCAGCCAGGTTCGGACGGTTGACCGACCGTACGTAGCGAGATACGAAAGAGACACGCGGTGTTACACGAGAACACAGGCCTGGAGGGTTTCAACAGGCTGACCGACCGACAGGCGATGCATGCGCTGTTCGAATGCTGCTCCTCGTCGATCTGGGCGCGACGTGTCGCGTCCGGCCGACCGTTCGCCAGCCGGGAAATGCTGTTGGACAGAGCCGATCGTGTGTTGGCCGAACTCCCCGAAGCCGAGATCGACAGGGCGCTCGACGGCCACCCGCGCATCGGAGCACAGGCCGACAATCCGTCGTCGCGGCGGGAACAGGCGGCGGTGCAGACCGCGGGCTCGGACGTTCTCGACGTGCTGGCGAAAGCCAACCGGGCGTACGAGGACAAGTTCGGGCACGTGTATCTCGTCTGCGCGACTGGCAGGTCGGCCACCGAGTTGCTCGCTATTCTCGAGGAACGACTGGGCAACGATCCCGAAACCGAACGACGGGTGATGCGCGTGGAACTGGCCAAGATCAACCGGATTCGTCTGCATCGCTTGCTGGGAGAAGACACATGACCGGCATCAGCACCCATGTTCTCGACGCCGTGCGCGGCACACCCGCCGTGGGAGTTCGCGTCGAGCTGTTCACCAACGGAGTCGAGATCGCGTCGGCTCTCACCGACACCGACGGCCGTGTGCCCGAACTACTTCCGGGTCCCGTCGACGAGGGCACGTACCGCCTGTCGTTCGACACCGGAACGTATTTCGACACACTCGGCACTCGGACCTTCTACCCGGAGGTGTCGATCTCGTTCGCAGTCGCCGATTCCGGTGCGCACTATCACGTGCCGTTGTTGTTGTCTCCGTTCGCCTATTCCACCTACCGCGGCAGCTGAAAAGAGGATTTCGCACGATGACCGACCTCGACGGCAAGATCGTCCTCGGCGCCAACCAGTACGGGAAGGCAGAGAACCGCGTCGTACGCATCTACCGGGACAGCCCGCGTCACGAGATCCACGACATCAACGTCTCGAGCGCTCTGCGCGGGGATTTCGCACCGGCACACCTGGTGGGCGATCAATCGACCGTCCTCCCCACCGACACGCAGAAGCAGACGGCGTACACGTACGCGAAGACGAAAGGTCTTCTCCATCTCGAAAGTTACGGCCTTGACCTCGCGCGGCATTACGTCGACGACGTCGAACCCGTCGACGGCGCTCGCATCGAACTGGAGGAGTACGCGTGGCAGCGTGTCGTGATCGACGGCGTCGAACACGACCACACGTGGACTCGTAAGGGCGAGGAGACGCGCACGTCGGCGGTGACGGTCGAGGGAAAGGGTGACAGCCAGAAGACGTGGGTGATCAGCGGTTTCAAGGACCTGGTCATCCTCAAGTCGACCGGTTCGGAGTTCGCCGGTTTCCTCGAGGACGAGTTGACCGTGCTCGAGCCGACGCACGACCGCGTCATGGCCACGTCGTTGATCGCGCAGTGGCGCTACACCCACATCGACGTCGACTGGGACGGCGTGTATGCGGGTGTCAAGGCCGCGATGATCGAACGCTTCGCCAACCTGCAGTCGTTGGCGCTGCAGCAGACCCTGTTCGCGATGGGGGAGGCAGTATTGCAGAAGTATCCGTTCATCGCCGAGATCCGGATGTCGGCGCCCAACAAACATCACTTCCTGTACGACATCGGCCGGTTCGGGGTCACGAACGACAACGAGGTGTTCAACGCCGAAGACCGCCCCTACGGACTCATCCAGGCCACCGTCGAGCGAGAGGACGCACCCGACGCCGGTAGCGCCTGGCGGACCTACTCGGTCGTGGGTTGACGGCTCTCGCGGGCGATGCCTCCGCGCTATCGCATCACCTGCTCCGCCCATTCGACGAGCGGGACGAGCGTCCGCCACGCCGTGCGCACGTGGTCGGCCGCCGCAGCCGTTTCGAGCCACGGCGGTGAACCGAAGTGCGTGCTCGCCGTCAGCGACTTGTGGCGCAGCAGGTCGATGCGCGGGTGGTCGAGTTCGTAGCCTCGCGGCTTGGTCTTCAGTTTGTCCCCGCCGATGTCGAATCCGGCCTCGGTCAGCGTCGACACCAGCCCTTCGAGTTCGGTGCCGCGTACCTCGTTGTCGACGGCGTCGCGAAACAGTGCGATGCCGTCGGTCGTCGCACCGTAGAAACCACCCGCGACGAACAGTCCTGCAGGATCGATCTGCACGTAGAAACCCAGGCTCGGACCGCGGGCGACGAAGCCTCCCTGATGCGTCTTGTACGGCGTCTTGTCCTTGGAGAACCGGACGTCACGGTACGGCCGAAATACCTTGCCGCTGCCGAACTCGCCTTCCAACTCGGCCAACAATTCGACCATCGGCACCTTGACCGAATCCTCGTAGACATCCTTGTGCGCGTTCCACCACGGCTTGCTGTTGTCCGCTTCGAGATCCTCGTAGAAGTCGAGCGCCGCGAACGGGAATCCGGTGAAAGCCATGCGGCGAGTCTAGGTGGCACGGTGAGCCGGTCCAGATTCACTCCGCAGGCTCCGCTCCTGATGTTTCGTGCGAGTTTCCACTCGATCGACGAAGAACCCTTCGTTCGTAACACGAGCTGACTACTGTTCGGCACAGACAGTCGTGCAGGTGAACCACACCGGCAAACCGCAGCGCCGAGAGCAGGTGCGTCATGGACTTGGGAACCATCGAGGACGTCGTGATCCCCACCGATCGTTCCGGCCTGCCTCCCGGCGCGCCCGACACGGCCGTCATCGCAGGTGGCACGTGGTTGATGTCCGAGAAGCAGGATCACCTGACGCGGTTGGTGGACATCACGGCACTCGGCTGGCCTGCTCTCGACGCCGGGTACGACGAACATGCGAGCGACGGCCTCGAGATCGCCGCAACCTGCACCATCGGTGAGCTCGCGGAGGCACGTTTCGACCGCGACTGGCCCGCAACCGCCCTGTTCTCGCAGTGCGCGACCGCCCTGCTCGCGTCGTTCAAGATCTGGAGGGTCGCGACGGTCGGCGGCAACATCTGCATGTCGCTGCCCGCGGGCTCGATGATCTCCATGGCGGTCTCGTTGGACGCCGTAGCGACGGTGTGGTCGTCGGACGGTTCCGATTACCGAATCCCCGTGGTCGATCTCGTCACGGGACCGCACGAGAACGCACTGAACGTCGGCGACGTCGTACGCAGCATCCATGTCCCCCGTCACGCGCTCGAAGCGACAACGGCATTCAGGAAGACGGCGCTGTCGCCGCTCGGCCGTTCGGCGGCGGTCGTGATCGGGCGAGTAGACCGCGACGGCCAGTTCGTTCTGTCGGTGACGGCCGCTACGGTACGCCCCCATGTGGTTCGCTTCCCGACGACGCCGTCCCCATCCGAACTCGAAGCGGCACTGCGACAGTCGATTCCGGACGACTCCTGGTACGACGACCCGCACGGCGCACCGGATTGGCGTCGGCACATCAGCATTCTTTCGGCACTGGACATCCTCGGGGAGCTGTCGTGAGATTCACACTGAACGGCATCGACGCCGACCACACACCGCGCCCGGGACAGTGCCTGCGCACACTGCTGCGCGAGAACGCACACTTCGAGGTCAAGAAAGGCTGCGACGCAGGCGATTGCGGTGCGTGTTCGGTGCTCGTCGACGGCCACCCCGTCCACTCCTGCATCTACCCGGCCTATCGCGCCGCAGGCCGACGCGTCGTGACGGTGGCCGGTCTCGGCACACCGGACGACCTTCACCCGATGCAGCGACGGTTCGTCGACGCGGGCGGTTTCCAATGCGGATTCTGCACTGCGGGAATGGTTCTCACGGCATCGACACTCGACGACGACGCCATCGCCGAACTACCGCAGCGTCTGAAGGGAAACCTGTGCCGCTGCACCGGATATCGGTCGATCGACGACGCAGTCCACGGCGTCGTCAACACCGAGAAACCTCAGGGTGGTCCGTCGTGCGGTCGTTCGCTTGCTGCTCCGGCCGGAACACGCATCGTCACCGGCACCGAGCCGTACACGATGGACTTCGCTCCCCCTGGCCTTCTGCATGCCAGCGTGCTCGGAAGTCCCCATCCCCACGCTCGAGTGGTGGCGATCGATACTTCCGCAGCCGAGGCGATCGCGGGTGTCCGGTTGGTTCTGACAGCGGCGGACAGCCCCGATCGACTGTTCTCGACGGCCCGTCACGATCAACGAAACGACGACCCCGACGACACTCGCGTCATCGACACGGTGATGCGGTTCAAAGGTCAGCGTGTCGCCGTGGTGGTCGCCGAAACTCTCGCTGCTGCCGAGGCCGGATGCCGTGCCCTCGTCGTCGACTACGAGATACTGCCCGCGGTGTTCGACACCGAGGCCGCGTCGGCACCCGGGGCACCGAAGATCCACGGCGACAAGAAACACGACGCGAGGATCGCGGACGCGTCGCGCAACCTCGTTGCCGAAGTGCACGGCGGCACAGGCGATGTCGAGGAAGCTGTCGCAGCAGCCGATACCGTCGTGACCGGGCGATGGCGAACGGGCCGGATTCAACACGTACACCTCGAGACACACGGCACCATCGGCTGGCGCGCCGACGACGGTCGCCTGAATCTCCGTACCAGCACTCAGGTCCCGTTCCTCGTCCGCGACGAGGTCTGCGAGATCTTCGGCCTCGATCGCGACGAGGTCCGTGTGTTCACCGCCCGCGTCGGCGGGGGCTTCGGCGGCAAGCAAGAACTTCTGACCGAAGACATCGTGGCACTGGCCGTTCTGCGCACCGGTTCGCCCGTGCAGTTCGAATTCACACGCCGAGACGAGTTCACGGTGTCGCCGTGCCGCCACCCGTTCCAGGTCGACGTCACGGCTGCGGCGTCCGCGGACGGCACCCTGACGGCACTGGCGATCGACGTCGTCACGGACGCGGGCGCGTACGGCAACCACAGTCCAGGCGTGATGTTCCACGGCTGCGGCGAATCGATCGCCGTGTATCGGTGCGCGAACAAGCGCGTCGACGCGAAGAGCGTGTACACCAACAACATTCCGTCGGGTGCGTTCCGCGGCTACGGGCTCGGGCAGGTCATCTTCGCGGTCGAATCGGCGTTGGACGATCTCGCCCGCGACCTCGACATCGACCCGTTCGAGTTCCGTCGCCGCAACGTCGTCGTACCCGGTGACCCGCTCGTCGCAGCCCACGTCGAGGGCGACGACCTGGTCTACGGCAGTTACGGTCTCGACCAGTGCCTCGACCTGGCCGAACAGGCTCTCCGGCGAGGCAACGGAGTGGAACCGCCGGAGGGGTGGAAGGTCGGGGAGGGCATGGCCGTCGCGATGATCGCGACGATCCCGCCCCGAGGCCACCATTCCGAGGCGTCCGTCGCGTTGCAGCCGGACGGACGCTACGAGGTGCGCATCGGCACAGCCGAATTCGGCAACGGCACGACGACCGTGCACACCCAGATTGCCGCCACCGCACTCGGAACGTCACCGGACCGCATCGTCGTCCGCCAATCCGACACGGACGCCACGACGTACGACACCGGAGCCTTCGGATCCGCGGGAACCGTCGTCGCAGGCAAGGCACTGCACGCGGCGGCGACGCGTATGGCCGACCGCGTCGTGGACATCGGTGCGTCTGTGTCCGGTTGCCCTCGCGAGACGTGCACGCTCGGGCCGCAGGGCGTGCAGTGCGGTGACCGATTCGTCTCGCTCGACGACATTCTCGCCGCGTCGGGCGGAACCCTCGTCGCCGACGGTGACAGCGGCGGCGTCCCCCGATCACTCGCCTTCAACGTGCACGCATTCCGTGTCGCCGTCGACGAAGGGACCGGCACCGTCCGCATCCTGCAGTCCGTTCAGAGCGCCGACGCAGGCACCGTCATGAATCCGCAGCAATGCCGCGGGCAGGTCGAAGGCGGTGTGGCTCAGGGCATCGGAACCGCGATGTACGAGGAAATGAAGACCGACGGCGCCGGAACGGTCGTCACCGATTCGATTCGCAGCTACCACGTTCCGCAGTTCGCCGACATCCCGCGCACCGAGGTCTATTTCGCCGACACGTACGACACTCTTGGTCCGTTCGGCGCCAAATCGATGAGCGAATCGCCGTACAACCCGGTGGCCCCTGCCCTCGCGAACGCGATCAAGGACGCCGTCGGCTCCAGACTCTACGAGCTACCGTTGTCGTCCGATCGTGTCTGGAGGTCGCTCGGCGAGATGTCGACGGACGACTGAGCCGCGGGAACTTTCCAGTTCTTCGTCACCCTCCAGTACAGGTACGAGATCAGTCCGATCGGAATGGGCAGCAACCACGTCGCACATCGGAACAGTAGGACCGCGGCCACGAGTTGCGCCTGATCGCTCGCGACCAGTCCTGCGCCGAGCACCGCGACCAGCGCGGCTTCGGCGATTCCGAGTCCGCCCGGCGTCGGCGCGACGAACGCCGCGAGCCACATCGCACCGAACGCGACGACGATTCGATCCCACCCGACCACGTCCTGGCCGATGCCGCACATCCGTACCGCCACCCCGAGCACGAGTGCACCGAGCAGTTGGGACAGCAGCATCGTCGCAGTCAGCGACCGCCAGCAGGTGCGCACCCGATTGTTGACGTGCGCACGGAAATCCGACACGGCCTGTTCCATGTCTCTCGGATGTACCCGCGACAGGTGTCTGGCCGCGGCGTTGCGCATCCGCGTCAGCAGTCGACCTACTCGACGCGCGAATCCGTCGTCGACGATGATCGCCGCGATCAACAGGCACACGGCTGCCACGACGACGCACGACGCCACGGCGACCCATACAAGGGAACCGGACCCGGTACCGAACACCACGAGGATCACGAGCGCGATCGACATCAACACGTAGCGGGTGAGGTTCGTCCAGATGCCGACGGTGATGATCGACGTCGTGCTGTCGACGGCGCGAAAGCCCCACGACCGATACATGGCGAATGTCAAACCCGTTGCGACAGTGCCACCTTCGGGCACGGTGTTGGCCAGAGCAAGCGACGCGGTGCGAGCGACGCCGGCTTGCGCCGTCGTCAGTCCGGGGAGTGTGTACGCCATCGGCCGCAGCATCGACGCCAGGTACAGCAGCCCGAGCGCACACACGACGACCACCTCGGTCACGGTGATCCCGCCCACGGCCTCGGAAACCGCGCCTGTCTTGCCGACCGAGCGATAGAGCAGCCACATGACCAGCGCCACGACGCCGTACGACAATCCGGCCGACGCGATCTTTCGGACACCGATGCGGTTCATCGGGCGTAGAACGTCTGCAGAATGATCGTGCTGCGGGTCTGCACGTTGGCCGTCGCTCTGATCTCCTGCAGCAGGTGTTCGAGACTGCGCGGCGAGTCGACGCGCACCAACAACACGTAGCTCTCCTCGCCCGCCACGGAGTGGCACGAGTAGATCGCCGGGATGTGCTTCAGCCGCGCGGGAGCGTCGTCGGGCTGGGCAGGATCGATCGGCGTGATGGCCACGAACGCGGACAACGGTCGTCCCAACGCCTCGTCGTCGACCTGGGCCGTATAGCCGCGAATGACGCCGCGCGATTCGAGACGACGCACCCGCGACTGCACCGCGGACACCGACAGACTCGCTTTCTCCGCCAACGTCGCGAGGGTGGCACGGCCGTCGGCGACGAGTTCGTCGACGATCAATCGGTCGACCCGATCGAGATTTTCGCTCACCTGCGCAAATCTAGCTCAGAACGCGCAGTTCGGTTTACGATGCGTCGGTGACGTCCTGGCCGGAGCGAGCCCGAGACCTCGCCGACACGGTGCTCTTTCCCGCCGCCGACGCAGTCGACGCAGCGGGAGAAATTCCGCGCAGCCATTTCGATGCTCTTGCCGCCGCGGGCTTCTACGGCTTGGCGGCGCGCGACGACGGCCCCGACATGTCCGAACTGCCGGACATCTTCGAAACACTGTGCGGCGCCTGCCTTTCCACCGCGTTCACGTGGATGCAGCACGGCGGAGTCGTGATGTCCCTCGCGAACAGCCCGAACGAGGGGCTCAGAAACAAGTACTTCGACGAGCTCGTCGACGGCTCCATGACAGCAGGCGTCGCATTCGCCGGTGCCATTCCGAGGCCGCCCAAGTTGTACGCGCGCCGTGAGGCTTCCGGATACGTCCTCGACGGATCGGCACCTTTCGTATCCGGATGGGGCATCGTCGACGTGGTCCAGTTGTCGGCGCGCGACGAGTTCGACGATTCGATCGTCCATGCCATCGTTTCCGCACAGGCAGTCGACGGCACCGACACCGGTAGCCTGACCGTCGAGCCGCTGACGTTGATCGCCGCCGACGCGAGCAACACCGTGCGTCTGCGCTTCGAGAACTTCCACGTCGACGACGCGTCTGTCGTGTCGGTCGTCACGGACTCGCAGTTCCAGGCAGGTCAGCTCTACGGATCGTGGATCAACGGATGCATGGCGATGGGCATCGCACGACGCTGCATCCAGCAGATGGAGGAGTTGGGCGTCGACGTCGACGCGTACCGGCGGCTGCATGCCGGCGCTCGCGCGAACTTCGACGACGCGCTCGCGGGCCGGTACGACATGTTCTGCGCGCGGGCAGACGCGTCGGAACTGGCGGTGCGCACCGCGGCCGCGCTCGTCGCGGCTACCGGCAGCAGCGCGTTGGTCGGCCACGGGACCGCCGAACGACTGATGCGGGAGGCGACGTTCACGCTCGTCGCCGCGAGCAGGCCGCAGATGAAGACGGCGCTGCTGAAAGGGTTGTCAGGCGAACGGACGGGGTCAGGCGAAGAGCGGGGGTAGCACGAACACCATCACGGTCGACCAGGTGACATGCGTGATGATCGGCGCCAGGATGCCACCGGATGCACGCCGCTGCAGCGCGAGAACGAACCCGAGTGTGATGGCCGCGAACGCCAACATCGGATTGCCGCTGGCGAGCGTGACGACGGTGTAGACGAGCGTCGTGATGACGACGGCCTTGTTCCTGCCGATGGCGGCGTACAGCGCGCCGCGGAAGAAGATTTCCTCGGCGACGCCGTTGAGCAGCGTGATGAACACGATCAGCGCCAGCGAACCGAATCTGGCGTGGGCCAGGACGTTCTCGGTGAAGTCGGCCAACGGCGGAATCTCCCGCACGATCAGCGCGCCGACGACGAACACCGCGCCTGCCAGCAATCCGATGACGATCGGCGTGATGATCGGACGTCTCATCGATTCGTTGAAGCGAATCCGTCCGAGATGGAGCGGTCCGGACGCGAACCCTCCCACGATCCATGCAGCCGCGAGACCGAGCGTCAACGGGTAGAACGCGCTGTCTCCCGGCCTGACCGACAGTGAAACACCCAGAAGCGTCGCACCGACCACGAGAGTCACGACCACCACGATGCGTCGCCGCAGGAAGGCCTTGTCGGTTTCGTCGTGGTTTCTGTCGACCTTGTCGACGAGTGCGGATCGCATCACGTCGACGACGCTGGACTGCCAGCCCGGCATCAGACCTCCCCTGTTCGATCGTGACTCGCTCGGTCCTTCGTCGTGCGTCGCGCTGTCATCATGCGTCGCATTGCCGATCGTGCCCGTTCGGAAACGTCCTGCGCGACATCGAGGTGAGTGCGCACGACCGCCGCGACCGGCCACGAGTAGAGCAGCGTACGCGCGCCGAGGGCCTCGAGCAGGCTCCATGTCCGCCGTGACGACGCCGCGACGCCGTACCGGCGAATGCCGAGGGCGTCACCTCCGCTCCACGCCGCATCGGTGTTCGCGAGGCGTAACGGATCCTTGAGCGCCGCCACCCCAGGTGGCGTGCCGACACTGCCGCGAACGCTGCGGCGCATCGCGTCCTCGATCGTGGTCAGTCCACCGTCGGGCTCGCCTGCGATGTCGCGGATTCTGTTCTCGGACGTCGTCATCGTGTTGTGCAGCGACTCGACGAGATCTTCGGCCAACCCGTCGGGAACCGGAATGATCTTTCCGATGACGCGCCCTGCGAGGCTGGTCGGCACGCCGGGCGTCGGCACCCCGATGCGCGTCAGTCCGGCGGCATCGACGTAGGCGAACAACAGATCGCGGTACGGCACCGTGTCGGGGCCGCCGATGTCGTACGCGCCGGCCGGCACGGTGGATCGAGAGGCGAGCAGGTAGAACAACACGTCGTCGACCGCGATCGGTTGCACGGGGTGGTCCAGCCAGTCCGGCAACGGCAGGATCGGAAGTCGGTCGGCGAGGTACCGCAACATCTCGTACGACGTCGACCCTGCGCCGATGACGATCGCGGCTTTCAGCCAGACCACCTCGACATCGTCGACGGCGAGCGCTCGCCCCACGTCGGCGCGACCGGCGAGGTGTTCCGACAGCTCTTCGTCGTCGGGAACGAATCCGCCCAGATACACGATGCGCCGAACACCCGCTGCGGATGCGGCCTCTCCGAAGTGACGAGCCGCGCTCGTGTCCTGGGTACGGTAGTCGGCCTCACCGATGCCGTGGACGAGGTAGTAGGCGACGTCGACGGGTCCGGCTTCTCGAAACGCGGATTTCAGCGACACGGGGTCGCCTGCATCGAGTTCGACGGTGTCCACCCGGTCGCGCCAGTCGAACGCGTCGAGCGTTTCCGGGGTACGGGACGCCGCGCACACCGAGTCACCGGCCGCCAACAACGACGCGATCAACCGGGAACCGATGTAGCCACTCGCTCCGGTGACGAGAATGTTCATGACTCGAGGCTAGCGTCGAATGCGCGCGGAGGCCGTGGCGTTGCAGGCCGTCGCGTCGTCGGCTGCGGCGTTGTCGGCTGTGGCATTGTCGTGTGCATGGCACTGGTGCTGGCAGGCGTCCGACTCCCCGACCCCGTCGACGGAAAGTCGGCGGTCGGCTTCGGGATCGGCGTGGTGAAAGCGAGCGCCCGATGGGCCCGCGAGTCGGTGACGTTCGCGGTCGAACTGCCGGGACGCATCAGTGCGCTGCTCGACGAAGCCGCCGTGCTCGTCGCCCGGATAGACGCCGTCGTCGACGCCGCGCAGCGCCTGATCGACCGAACGGGAGGTGTCATCGATCGCGTGGACAGCGTCGTCGACGGGGCTGCGTCGACCACCCGAGCAGCGAACGACGTGGTGCTGACGGCCGGGGCGACCTCCACCACCGCACTCGAATTGGTGGAATTGTTCGATCCGATTGCTCAACAGTCCGCCCCGTTCGCCAAGAAATTCGTCGACCATCTGTCCGAGGACGAGGTCGACGCGGCCATCGAGATGGTCGACCAACTCCCCGGGCTCGTGAAACACATGGAAGCGGTCATTCCCATTCTGGCCACGCTCGACACCGTGTCGCCGGAAATTCACGAACTGCTCGCCGTCACGAAAGATGTTCGACGCGCAGTCATCGGCATCCCCGGGTTCAAGTTCTTCCGCAACCGAGGCGAGGAGAAGCTCGCCGACGAGGAAGACCACCACTAGATCCCCTCACACGAACGCGAATTCGTCACCGCCGTGATACTTGGTCAGCGTCTCGGAGATGGTACGGCGTGACGGCGGATGAAACGCGTACGCCTGAATGGCAGCCGCGAGGTACCCGATCTCGGGCGACTTGATGAATCCGATGCCGCCGAGCGACTCCATCGCAGCAGAGCTCGCACGCACCAGAGCGTCGCGAATCGCGATGCGGCAGAACAGAAGTCGGGCGGACAAATCCTGCCCCCGCGCCCCGGAATCGAATTCCCACGCCACGGATTCGATTGCAGCCATGCCGTTCTCGATATCGGCCGCCGCCCTGGTGTAGCCCTCGAAGTCGCCCTTGTCCGCCGCGAGGAGTTTCTCCAGCAGCATCGACGCGGCGCCGAGGTAGTTGGCCGTGATCAGCATGCCGAACCACAGGTAGCCCGTCATCTCGTGAATGCCGTCGGGATCGTCGTCGATGTTGAGCAGCACGAAACTTGCCGGCACCTCGACGTCGTCGAGCTTCACCTCGTCGCTCTGCGCGCCGGCGAGGATGTCGGTGTCCCAGAACCGGTTCACGGTCACCCCGTCCAGATTGGACGGAATCAACGCGACTGCACGCTCGCCGTCCTTGTCGCCGACGCCTTCGACCTCGACACTCGCGGTCAACAGATCCATCGAACCCGACAAGCTACAGGGCTTCTTGCTGCCGTTGATGATGTACGTATCCCCCCGCTTCGTCGCCTTCATCGTGGGGATGAACACGCTGCCGCCCGGATTTCCCTCGGAGAAGCCCGATGCGATGACGGCTCGCTGCTCGACGAGCGCCGCGATCAACGCACGGTCGTCGTCGGACGCCTCCTGCGCGAATTCGTTCAGCGACGCAATGGACAGATGATGCATGGTCGTCGCCGCACCGAGCGACGGCGACCGCGACCCGATGGCCCGCTGCGCGCGGACCGCGTCGAGTGCCGTCGCACCCAACCCCCCGAGATTCTTCGGAACGATGAGGGCGGTACCCCCGGCTTCTCGGAATTTTGCAATGGCATCACCGCTACGACCTTCGAGATCGGCCAAGGGCGTTTCGTCCAAATAGTCCAGAAGACCCGGAAGATATTTCTCCAGAATTTCGCGTTCTCGAACCATCAATGCAGTCATGTTTCTCCTTCGATGAATACAAGAGTGATATGCACACGAGCGGTTCGCACCGTGGGCATGACTGAACAGCGACAATCGAATTCGCAACCGGACGGCGATCTACCCGCAGTCTCACCTGCCGAAACCTCCGGTTCGAGGTTTTTTGTGTCGATGGAAACCGGGTTGCGAGTTTGTTTTGTCCGTAAAAAGAGTTTCGATCTGCGGAAATGGAAATTTCCGCTCCGAATTCGTTCTCCACACCCATCCGATTACGCACCCGCGCCGAACTACTTCTCGAGTTCGCGACCATCGAATCTACGTAGTGCTCGACTTCCGTGCACCCGACGATGCCCTAGGAGACCAGGGACAGATGACCGTAAACCGATTGATCAAGAGACTCGACGGCGACGACCGCGTCGAATTGCTTCGCTCCGTTCGTGACGCCGACGTCAGCCCCTATTTCCGCGTCATGGAATCGGCAACCGCGCCCGTCGTACAGGTCGAAGGCGTGGACAAGATCATGTTGGGTTCCAACAACTATCTGGGACTCGCCGATCACCCCGACATCAAACGCGGCGCCCGAGAGGCGCTGGACACCTTCGGCTCCGCCATCACCGGGAGCCGACTGCTCAACGGCACGATGGATCTCCACCTCGAATTGGAGAACGAGATCGCCGAATGGCATGGCACCGAGGGGGCCATGGTGTTCACCACCGGCTATCAGACGAACGTCGGCACGATCAGCGCTGTCGTCGGCAAACAGGACGTCATCGTCGTCGACTCCGCAGCGCACGCGTCGATTCGCGACGGAAGCCAGCTGTCCGGTGCCCGAATTCGCAAGTTCGCACACAACGACCTGCAGGATCTCGAAGCCAAGCTGCAGGAACCGGTCGACGGCGACGGTGCCGTCCTGGTCATCGTCGACGGTCTGTATTCGATGGAAGGTGATCTCGCTCCGCTCGACGAGATCACCGCCCTGTGCACGAAATACGGTGCAGCACTGATGGTCGACGAGGCACACAGTCTCGGCGTATACGGCGACCGACTGACCGGCGCCGCCGAACTGTTCGGAACCGAGAACGACACCGACATCCGTATGGCCTCGCTGTCGAAGAGTCCCAGTTCCACCGGCGGATTCATCGCAGGCTCGAACGACCTGCTCGACACACTGCGCATCCACGCCCGCGCCTTTCTGTTCACGACGTCGGGGGTGCCGGCAGCAGTGGGCGCTTCCCTCGCGTCGGTCAAACTCATCCGCAGCGACGAAGGTCGTCAACGCGCCGACCGCGTACTGCACAACGCAGAAACACTACGAAAAGGACTGGCCGACGCCGGTCTCGACGTCGGCGCGCGATCGAGGACACCGGGCGGTGACGCCGCGTCTCCGATCGTGTCACTGCACGTCGGCGACGATCTCGTCGCAATGAGCCTGTGGCGCACACTGTTCGACCGAGGCATCTTCACCAGCGCGGCTCTGCACCCTGCAGTCCCACGCGACGGGGCCCTGTTGCGGCTGTGCGCGATGGCGTCGCACACGGATTCGCACATCAGGACCGCGATCGAGACCATCACCGACACGGTCGCCGAAAGCCGCGCGGAGCTGCCGTCGTGACACTTCGCATCGCGGTGACCGGAGCGACGAGCGACTTCGCTCGGGCGATACTCCCTGGCTTGCTCGACGACGACGACGTCGAGTCGGTCGTGGGAATCGCGCGTCGACGGACCCCCCTCGTGCACCCCAAATTGCAGTCCGTTCGGTCCGACATCCGATCTCCGGAGATGGAACACATCTTTCGGGGGTGCGACGTCGTCGTCCATCTCGCGTTCGTCGTGGAGGAGCTGCGCGACAAACGAACGACACACGACATCAACCAGCGCGGATCGCGCAACGTGCTCGACAGCGCGTACCGCGCAGGCGTACGACGCATGGTCATCGCGTCGAGCATCAACGCGTACGGCCCGGACATCCACGACGAGCCTCTGACCGAGAAGGACTATCCCGCAGGCGATCCCGACCGGTACTACTTCCACGACAAGGCCGAGGTCGAGCACTACGCGGAATGGTGGCTGCGGCGACACCCGGGCGAGATGGCTGTCAGCATGCTCCGGCCGACGTACATCATCGGTCCCGACTTCTCCAACGACGGCATCGATCAGTTCACGTCCACGATCGGCGCATTCCCACAGGCTGATCGCGCGTCGTACCAGTTCCTGCATCAACACGACCTCGCCGACGCGTTCCACCGGGCGGTGAAACAGAATCTCGACGGACCGTACAACGTCGGGCCACGCGACTGGACAGGCGTGCGTGAACTCGCTGCGATGCAGGGTCAGAGGCTGTTCGACGTGCCTGAACGTGCGGCCGTCGTCGCCGCGAACATCGCCTTCCGTCTGGGCCTCACGCCGTTCTCGGGCCAATGGGTGACGGCAGGCGAACCCGTCGTCGACTCTACGGCCCTGCACACGGCCACCGGATGGTCGCCGACGCTGACGTCGCGAGAATGCGCGGCAATCATGATCCTGCTGCAGGGACGGCCGATTCTCCTGCCCGAATACGCTCTCGAACGCGACGCCGCGTGTGAGGCAGCCCTGGCACCGGCATCGGCAGTCGTGGGCGTCGCCGCAGGTGAACACGTTCAACTGCGGACACCCGACGGAAGTGTGCACTGCGAAGTGCATCGTGGGGGTGGGCGCAGGACGATCGTCCTGCCTGCCCGACCTGGCTCACACGCTCGCTATTGCACTCCGCTGGCCGTGGAACTGCGAGAGCGCGGGTACGACGTCGTCGCGGTCGATCCACCGGGGCACGGGCTCAGCACCGGCCCTCGCGGCCGCGTCGACCAGGCGCAGTTCGACAGGGCTGTCACCGAAGCCGTCGAATATGCGCGGCGCACGTTCGGTGGACCGATATCCATCGTCGTCGACGAGGGCACCCGCTCGCCGTCACCCGACGACCCCTTGGTCCCGACGCGTGTGCGGGGCCGCGTGTCCGTCGCGACCTACAGACGGCACGCACGATCGACGACGTCATCGCGCACATCGGGCCCGCAGGCGCTGCCACCAGCCAGGCCGCGCCGTCGGCGCCGCAGACGATTCGGGGCTAGACGCACGGGAGGCCCGGGCAGCGGCGTCGACTGCGGCCCGGTTCACCCGCCACTGCTCGACCCACGCGTCGACGTCGACCGGAGAGATGGGAATCAACGGAGGCGACGGCACCCGAATCCAGGCGACGACGCGGGCGTTCAGATCGCGCAGATGGCTGCGGACCGACTCCTCGAGCCGCATGTCGATCAGGACGGCCGGAAGTTTCTCGATTTCCTTGCGTAGCTGCAACGATTCGGGCAGGAGCGCATCGGTGGACAGGTTCTCTCGTTTCAGATAGCCCTTGATCCACCACAACTCGTCGTGCGGACCGGTCCCCTTCGGGATCGGCTTGCCTGCGCCCTCGAGGTTCTCGAACGCGCCCTGCTCCTGCGCTTCTCGAATCTGCTTGTCGACGAACGACTCGAAAGTGACGCCGTGCTTCTTTCTTTCCGTCACACATCGATGATGCCTGTCGGGCGCCTTCGGCGCACGTGAGTACTTATGTAGAGCAGGCTCTACATAAGTACTCACATGGGGCTCAGCCGTACTGCTCGACCAGGCGATCGAACTCGGCCCGGTCGATCAGCTGCGGCTCGCCGATGGCCAGTGCCTGCGCGTACTTCGCGGCCAGGTGGTAGTCCCGCCCGAGGGGACCCCGCTCACCGTCGTCTTCCTGAACGCTGGCCCCCGGCGGAACTTCGTTCTGCAGGCCGTTGGTTTCCTTGCCCAGTCGAGCGTCGAGTTCTGCGGTGATCTTCTGCATGATCTCTTGGTCGTCGGTCATGGCTGGTCCAGTACCCAGCGAGCGCCGTCCCCACACGTTCGAGGTTCGTTGTCGGTGCCTCGGGGCATCATGGTCGAATGGCCCGAAAAGTAGAGACCGACGCGACGGCGGCACTCGCGCGTTTCTCCGCGCCGACGCAGGAGTGGTTCGCCGGCGCGTTCCACAGTCCGACGTCCGCGCAGGCAGGGGCCTGGGAAGCAATCTCGAGCGGTCGCCACACGTTGGTCGTCGCGCCGACCGGTTCGGGCAAGACGCTGTCGGCGTTCCTGTGGTCCATCGATCAGCTGGCCACCCGGGACGTTCAGGCCGAACGCAAGACGAAAGTTCTCTACATCTCGCCGCTGAAGGCCCTTGCGGTCGACGTCGAACGCAACCTGCGCGCACCGCTCGTCGGTGTCACGCAGACGGCCAAGCGTCTCGGCCTCGAACCGCCGGACATCTCCGTCGGTGTCCGATCGGGCGACACGAGTCAGGCAGACCGCCGCACCATGATCAAGACTCCCCCGGACATCCTCATCACCACCCCGGAGTCACTGTTTTTGATGCTGACGTCGTCGGCGCGCGAGGCTCTGACGCTCGTCGACACCGTCATCGTCGACGAGGTCCATGCCGTCGCAGGCACGAAGCGCGGGTCGCACCTCGCGCTCTCGCTCGAACGCCTCGACCTGATGCTGCCGAAACCCGCGCAACGCATCGGCCTGTCCGCGACGGTCCGGCCGCACGAGGAGGTCGGCCGATTCCTCACCGGCGCTGCGCCGATCGAGATCGTCGCCCCGCCTGCGCCGAAGACGTTCGACCTCACGGTGCAGGTGCCGGTCGAGGACATGACCGAGCTCGGTGTCACCACGCCCGCCGAAGGAGACGCGTCGGCCGCGCCGCAGCAGGGGTCCATCTGGCCACACGTCGAGGAGAAGATGGTCGATCTGATCCTCGACCACAAGTCGTGCATCGTCTTCGCCAACTCGCGTCGCCTGGCCGAACGTCTGACGGCCCGACTCAACGAGGTGTACGCCGAGCGACTCGGCGACGGAATCGACACCGCACACGGGCCCGCATCGCAGCTCGGCAGCTCGGGCGAGGTCAATCACGGGGCCGAGCCGCTTCTCGCACGCGCCCATCACGGCAGCGTCAGCAAGGATCAGCGCGCCCTCATCGAGGACGACCTCAAATCCGGCCGACTGCGATGCGTCGTCGCCACCAGCAGTCTCGAGCTCGGAATCGACATGGGCGCAGTCGATCTCGTCGTCCAGGTCGAAGCACCCCCGTCCGTGGCGAGCGGACTCCAGCGCGTCGGACGCGCCGGCCACCAGGTGGGTGAGATCTCGAAAGGCGTGCTCTTCCCGAAGCATCGCACCGATCTGATCCACTGCGCCGTCACCGTCGAGCGGATGACGACCGGCAAGATCGAAGCGCTTGCCGTACCGGCCAATCCGTTGGACATCCTCGCGCAGCAGACCGTTGCGGCGTGTGCACTCGAGCCCATCGACGCACACGACTGGTTCGACGCGGTCCGGCGCACCGGCAGCTTCGCGACCCTGCCGCGCTCGGCCTACGAGTCGACGCTCGACCTGCTGTCCGGTCGCTATCCGTCGGACGAATTCGCCGAACTACGTCCTCGCCTGGTGTGGGATCGCGACGCCAACACCCTCACCGGCCGTCCCGGGTCGCAGCGGCTTGCCGTCACGTCCGGCGGTTCGATCCCCGACCGCGGACTGTTCACGGTGTACATGGTCGGCGAAAAGGCCTCTCGCGTAGGCGAACTCGACGAGGAAATGGTCTACGAATCGCGCGTCGGGGATGTGTTCGCACTCGGCGCCACCAGTTGGCGCATCGAGGAGATCACCCACGACCGCGTGCTCGTCAGCCCCGCGTACGGTCAGCCCGGGCGTCTGCCGTTCTGGCACGGCGACGGCCTCGGCCGTCCCGCCGAACTGGGTCGGGCTCTCGGCGAGTTCCTCCGCAGTACGTCCGAACGCGAGGGCCTCGACGCGCGACTGAGCGGCGACGGTCTCGACGCCAACGCGGTCACCAACCTGATCTCGCTTCTCGACGAACAGAAGGAGACGACCGGGCAACTTCCCACGGACCGCACGATGATCGTCGAACGGTTCCGCGACGAACTGGGCGATTGGCGCCTCGTGCTGCACTCGACCTACGGCCAGCAAGTGCATGCCCCGTGGGCACTCGCGATCGGCGCGCGGCTGATCGAGCGCTACGGCATCGACGCGGCACCGACGGCGTCCGACGACGGCATCATCGTCCGACTCCCCGACACCGACGACAATCCGCCCGGCGCCGACCTGTTCGTGTTCGACAGCGACGAGATCGCCGACATCGTCACCGAGCAGGTCGGTGGTTCGGCGCTGTTCGCATCGCGCTTCCGTGAATGTGCCGCGCGCGCACTGCTTCTTCCCCGACGCAATCCGGGAAAGCGTGCACCCCTGTGGCAGCAGCGACAGCGCGCGTCGCAACTGCTCGATGTCGCCCGCCGCTATCCGACATTCCCGATCCTGCTCGAGACCGTGCGCGAATGCCTGCAGGACGTGTACGACCTCCCTGCTCTCGAAGAGATCCTTGCGCAGATCGGGCGTCGGCAGATCCGGATCGTCGAGGTCGAGACACCGTCGCCGTCGCCGTTCGCCAACTCGTTGCTGTTCAACTACGTCGGCGCATTCATGTACGAGGGCGACAGTCCGCTCGCCGAACGTCGTGCGCAGGCATTGTCGCTGGACTCCGCGCTGCTCGCCGAGTTGCTCGGACGCGTCGAACTGCGGGAACTGCTCGATCAGTCGGTCATCGAGACCACCGAACTCGAACTGCAACGCCTCGTGCCCGATCGGCGCGCGAAGGACATCGAAGGCGTCGCCGACCTCCTGCGTTTGCTCGGCCCGCTCACCGCCGACGAGGTCGATGCCAGGACCCACGGCGACGAGTCGCGACTCTGGCTGGACGAACTGGTCTCGGCCAGACGAGCGTTGGAGGTCACGTACGCCGGGAACACGTGGTGGGCCGCGATCGAAGACGCCAGCCGCCTGCGCGACGCGCTCGGTGTACCCCTTCCGATCGGAACGCCCAACGCGTTCATCGAACCGGTCGACGACCCGATGACCGATCTGATCAGCCGCTACGCCCGTACGCACGGACCGTTCTCGGTCGACGACGTCGCAGCACGGTTCGGTATCGGAACCGCCGTCGTACGTGGTGTATTGGCAACCCTCGGCGCCGACAAGCGCGTCGTCGAAGGCGAGTTCCGGCCCGAGAAGACCGGAAGTGAGTGGTGCGACGCCGAGGTGCTGCGCAGGCTCCGCCGACGGTCTCTCGCGGCCGCTCGACAGGAAGTGGAACCTGTCGGCACCGCGACCCTCGGACGCTTCCTCCCGGCGTGGCAACACGTCGACAGTCGCCAGCTCAGTGGCATCGACGGAGTGGCGTCGGTCGTGGAACAGCTTGCGGGAGTGCCCATTCCGGCGTCGGCGTGGGAGTCGCTCGTTCTGTCGTCGCGCGTGCGCGACTACTCCCCCGCGATGCTCGACGAACTGACCTCCACCGGTGAGGTGGTCTGGTCCGGCCACGGGTCCATCAGCTCGAAGGACGGCTGGGTCTGTCTGCACATGGCCGACACGGCGCCCCTGACATTGGCGCCGCCTGCCGAAGCCGACCTGTCGGAGTTGCAGATCAACGTGCTCGACGCCGTCGCGGCAGGCGGCGCGTACTTCTTCCGCCAACTGTCCGACACCGTCGGCAGCACCGACGACGACAGCCTGGTCGCAGCATTGTGGGAGCTCGTCTGGGCCGGCCGCCTCAGCAACGACACGTTCGCGCCGTTGCGCGCCCTGCTGAACGCCACCACCACCAGGTCGGCGCCGAGCCACCGGGCGCCCAGACGCACACCGCGTCTGCGGTCGTATCGGCGATTCGAACGTCCGACGCTGCCGTCACGCAGCGGTCCGCCGACGGCAGGCGGACGCTGGTCCCGTGTCCCCGAACTCGAACCGGATCCGACCGTTCGCGCGCACGCGACCGCCGACGTGCTGCTCGAACGGTACGGCGTCGTGACGCGGGGTTCCGTCATGAACGAGGGAATCCCGGGCGGGTTCGCGACGATGTACAAGGTGCTGACGACATTCGAGGATTCCGGTCGCAGCCGACGCGGCTACTTCGTGGATTCGCTCGGCGGCGCACAGTTCTCGACATCCGAGGTCGTCGACCGGTTGCGCAGCTACGACGAGCGGGAGAAGACGGGCGCCGTCGTTCTGGCTGCGTGTGATCCCGCCAACCCGTACGGCGCCGCGCTGCCGTGGCCGAAGCCCGACGACGACGTCGACACCCCGCGACACCGACCGGGGCGCAAAGCAGGTGCACTCGTTGTCCTGCACGAGGGCGAACTCACTCTGTTCGTCGAACGAGGAGGAAAGACCGTGTTGACGTTTTCCGACGACGAGGAGGTCACCGCGACGGCCGCACAGGCATTGGCCGCGACGGTGAAGCGCGGCGGCGTCGACAAGCTGCTCGTCGAACGCGTCGACGGACACGACATCCACGGCACCGACTTCTCGAAAACGCTTGTCGCAGCAGGTTTCTCTGCGACGCCGCGCGGCCTCAGGCTGCGGGGGTAGCCGTGCCCGAGGGCGACACCGTCTATCGTGCTGCGAACAAACTTCGCGCCGCACTCGAAGGAAAAGTGCTCACTCGCTGCGACATTCGTGTGCCGCGTTATGCCACAGTCGACTTCACCGGTCAGACCGTCGACTCGGTCGCATCGCGCGGCAAGCATCTGTTGATCCGTGTGGCAGGTCATTCGGTTCACAGCCATCTGAAGATGGAAGGGACGTGGCAGGTCTATCCCCACGGCGCGAAGTGGCGGCGACCCGCATTCCAGGCGCGGGCGATTCTCGAGAACGACGACGCGACGGCAGTGGGCTTCGAACTCGGCGTTCTCGAGATTCTCGAGAACGAGGACGAGGCCGTCGGCTACCTCGGTCCCGATCTGCTCGGCGACGACTGGGATGCAGGCACAGCCGTCGCGAACATCTCCGCCGATCCCGACCGCGCCGTCGGTCTCGCGCTGCTCGATCAACGCAACCTCGCCGGCTTGGGCAACGTGTACCGCAACGAGATCTGCTTCCTTCGCGGCGTCGACCCACGTACCCCGGTGCGCGAGGCAGGCAACATCGGCAAGATGGTCGACCTGTCGTATCGAACGATCTGGGCCAACAAGGACCGCAACCAGCGCGTTACCACCGGCGACCGTCGGGCGGGCCGCCACTTCTGGGTGTACGGCCGAGAAGGAAAACCGTGCAGGCGATGTGGCACGACGATCGAGTTCGGGCTCCTCGGCGACAATCCGATGGAAGAGCGGCAGATCTATTACTGCCCGTACTGCCAGCCCAGTCCCAGCTGATCCACAGGAAGTCGCGCCAGGATCGAATCATGATCTTCTTGGCGATACTCACCCTCGTCGCGATGGCCGCGTCGGGCCCGATGGCAGCACGTGCTCCTCGGTCGCTCGTCCGTACCCGAGAACAGCAGATGGTCCGCGCCGCGCCGCACTAGGCTCCCTCACCATGGCGCCGAATCTGCGACACCTGCTGCATCGCCCGCTGCTGTCGCGCACCGACCCGCTCGACCGCGAGAACGCGGCCAGCCGGATCAGCGCCTACGTGTACGGCAACATCCTGATTCTCGCTGCGCTGATTCCCCTTACGTCACCGGAGGAACACACGTTTCAGGGAGTCGCGATCGTCGTGGGCACCGGAGTGTCGACCTTCGTGGCGCACGCGTTCGCCGAAGGGGTAGGGCAGACCGTGCGCACCGGCTCGCATCTGTCGCGCGCGGGACGGTGGGAGCAACTACGCGACTCGGTGCCGATCCTCAGCGCAACGGTCCTGCCCGCAGCTCTGCTCGCCGTCGGCTGGTGGGGACTGCTCGACCCGGCGATCGGTCAGATCGCCGCCGAGGTCGTCATCATCGCGCGCATCGCGTCGACCAATTTCGTCATCGGCCGCTTGCGCGGCGAGAAACCAACGCGCGGAACGCTGCTCGGATCCATCGCGTTGGCCGTCGCGGCTGCGCTCATCGTGTCCGTCAAGATAGTGCTGACGCACTGACGGAAGGCACAGGTCAGTGCGTTCCGGGCTGCACCGGTTCGAGGATCTCCTGACGCGCCTCCGGGGCGACGACGCGCAGTGCATCCGCAGAATCGTCGTCCGGTTGCATCTGTGATTTGATCTCAGCCTCCACGCGCGCCGTGTAGGTGGTCACCTCTCGATCGACGTCCGACGCATCCCATCCGAGAATGGGCGCCACCAGTCCCGCGACCTGCTCGGCACAGTTGACGCCGCGGTGCGAGTATTCGATGGAGATGCGTGTGCGACGCGCCAGGATGTCCTCGAGGTGCAACGCGCCCTCGGCCACCGCCGCGTAAACGACCTCGACCTGCAGGTAGCTGGGCGCGTCGGTGATGGGCTGCAGCAGATACGGCTTGTCGGCTGCCAGCGCGAGAACGTCGTCGATCAGCGAACCGTACCGATCGAGCAGATGCGTGACCCGATAGGGATGCAGACCGTACATCTGGGCGAGGTGGTGGGTCTGGTTGACCAGCGCGAAGTAGCCGTCGGCACCGAGCAGCGGCACCTTCTCGGTGATCGACGACGCGACGCGCGCCGGAATGTCGTCGGACGCGAGGTCGACGGCGTCCTTGGCCATGACCCGGTACGTCGTGTACTTGCCGCCCGCGATGGCGACGAGTCCGGGCGCAACGCGCGCGACGGCGTGTTCACGGGACAACTTCGACGTCTCGTCGCTCTCCCCCGCCAGCAGCGGCCGCAATCCGGCGTAGACACCGTCGATGTCCTCGTGCGTCAACGGCGTCACCAGAACCGTGTTGACCTCGCCGAGGATGTAGTCGATGTCGGCTTTCGTCGCCGCCGGATGGGCGAGATCGAGCTTCCAGTCGGTGTCGGTGGTGCCGATGATCCAATGAGCACCCCACGGGATGATGAACAGCACGGACTTCTCGGTGCGCAGAATGATGGCCGCCTCGCTGACGATGCGATCGCGCGGGACGACGATGTGCACGCCCTTGGATGCGCGAACACGGAACCTACCGCGTTGCGACGACAACGCCTGGATCTCGTCGGTCCACACACCCGTCGCGTTGATGACGACGTGGCCGCGTACCTCGGTGGTGGCACCGTTCTCCGAGTCCCGCACCCGCACGCCCGACACTCGATCGGCTTCGCGCAGGAATCCGACGACCTGCGTCGACGTCCGAACGACGGCCCCGTACTGAGCCGCCGTCCGCGCGACGGTCATCGTGTGCCTCGCGTCGTCGACGACGGTGTCGTAGTAGCGAATTCCGCCGATCAGCGACTTGCGCTTCATGCCGGGAGCCATCCGCAGCGCGCCGGAGCGCGTCAGATGTTTCTGCGCGGGAACGGACTTGGCGCCGCCCATTCGGTCGTACAGAAAGATTCCCGACGCGATGTAGGGACGTTCCCAGACACGATGCGTCAGCGGGAACAGGAATTTCAGCGGTTTGACCAGGTGGGGAGCAAGTGTCGACAGCGACAGCTCGCGCTCGTGCAGAGCCTCACGCACCAGCCCGAACTCGAGCTGCTCGAGGTAGCGCAGACCGCCGTGGAACATCTTCGACGAGCGACTCGACGTACCGGACGCGAAGTCACGTGCCTCGACGAGCGCCACCTTGAGCCCACGCGTCGCCGCGTCGAGTGCCGCTCCGGCTCCGACCACGCCACCGCCGACGACCACGACGTCGAACTGTTCGGATCCCAGCTGCTCCCACGCGTCGTCGCGCGCCTGTGGCCCGAGGGATGTGGTGTTCGACTTGTTGCTCAAGAACTCGCTCCCGTGTCGCGTGGATTCGAAGCAGCCGTGCTCTACCCGGATGTCGTGCTTCTCCGAGATTCACCGCAAGGCTACCGTTCGTCACGTATACCCGCGCGACCCGAAACGATAGATCCGGCCGAACAAGGGAGCTTTGGTGACGTCCGACACCTTCATCGCATCGATCGACCAGGGAACCACCTCGAGCAGGTGCATCATCTTCGGACACGACGGCAAACCCGTCGGCTCGGCGCAGAAGGAGCACCGGCAGATCTTCCCTCGCGCAGGCTGGGTCGAGCACGACGCGGAGGAAATCTGGGTGGGCGTGCGTGAGGTCGTCGGCGCCGCGCTCGGAAACGCCGACGTCAAGGCGCAGGACATCGCCGCCGTCGGCATCACCAACCAACGCGAGACCGCGCTCGTCTGGGACAGGGCAACGGGCAAACCCGTGTACAACGCCATCGTGTGGCAGGACACGCGCACCGACGAACTGTGCAGGAAGCTCGCGGGCGACGCGGGTGCGGACCGATACCAGAGCGTCACCGGGCTTCCCCTGTCGACGTACTTCGCCGGCCCGAAGGTGCGGTGGATTCTCGACAACGTGGACGGGGCACGCGAGCGTGCCGATGCGGGAGAACTGTGTTTCGGCACGATGGACTCGTGGGTGCTGTGGAACCTGACCGGCGGCACGAACGGCGGCAAGCACATCACCGACGTCACGAACGCGTCGCGCACGTTGCTGATGGACATCGAGACGCTGCAGTGGCGCGAGGACATCTGCGCGGACTTCGAGATCCCGATGTCGATGCTGCCCGAGATCAAGACGTCGTCGGAGATCTACGGTGAGGTTCGGCCGCGAGGCGTGCTGGCAGGAGTGCCCATCTCGGGGATCCTGGGTGATCAGCAGGCCGCGACCTTCGGGCAGGCGTGTCTGTCTCCCGGCGAAGCGAAGAACACCTACGGCACCGGAAACTTCTTGTTGCTCAACACGGGAACGACACCGGTCCGCAGCGAGCACGGACTGCTCACCACCGTCTGCTACAAACTCGGCGACGCGGACACCGTCTACGCGCTCGAAGGATCCGTCGCGGTGACGGGCTCGCTCGTGCAGTGGTTGCGCGACAATCTCGGCATCATCCGCGACGCCCGAGAAATCGAAGAATTGGCGGACACCGTCGACGACAACGGCGGTGTCTACTTCGTGCCTGCGTTCTCCGGTCTGTTCGCGCCGCGGTGGCGTCCGGATGCCCGCGGCGTCATCTCCGGACTCACTCGTTTCGCGAACAAGGGGCACATCGCCCGAGCAGCATTGGAGGCCACTGCATTTCAGACCCGCGAGGTCATCGACGCGATGAACGCGGATTCCGACGTGACGCTGACGACGCTCAAGGTCGACGGCGGCATGGTCGTCAACGAGCTCCTCATGCAGTTCCAATCCGACGTGCTCGGCGTTCCCGTCGTGCGACCGGTCGTCAACGAGACCACCGCGCTGGGCGCAGCCTATGCCGCGGGCCTCGCCGTCGGCTACTGGAACGGCGAGGACGACATCCGCGCCAATTGGGCCGCCGACAAGACGTGGGAACCCGATCTCGACGAGGATGTCCGCGAAGAGATGTACCGAACCTGGAACCGCGCCGTCGAACGCACCTACGACAGCGTGTGAGCCGTGTCGGCGTGAGCCGACTTCAGACGTCGAACTGCTTCCTGCAGAACGGGTTCCGCTGAACTCGCGAAACAGAGCCGCGCCGCACCGGAGTACTGCGGCGCGTCGGCGAACGCTCGACCGGGCACGAACGCCACCCCGTTCTCCAGCGCCGTGGGGAGCAGTGCGGTCGTGTCCGTGCCGTCACGGAACGTCAGCCAGACGAACATTCCGCCGTCGGCGGGCGAGATGTGCACTCGATCGTCGAACTCTGCTTCCACTGCAGTCCGCAGCGCGGTCGCGCGCTGTCCGTACGCACTGCGCAGACGTTCCAGATGCATCCCGAGCCACGATGTGTCCGACAGCATCTCGGCCGTCATCTGCTGCGTCATCGACGAGCCGCACAGGTCCGCACCCTGCTTGAGCAGTTCGACAGCGTCGCACACTCTCTTCGGCGCGACCATCCAGCCGACCCGTAGCGCCGGTGCCAGGATCTTCGACGCACTCGACAGTCGGACGACACGGTCCGAGTGCGCCGCGATCGGCGGCGACGGCGGCGCGTCGAACCAGATCTCGCCGTAGGGGTCGTCCTCGAGAATCCAGAATCCGTAGCGATCGGCCAACGCCGCGAGATGCGCTCGCTTGTCGTGCGACATCGTGACGCCACGAGGATTGTGGAAGTTGGCGACCGTATGGACCAGGGCTGGGCGCAGACCGGCCGCGAGACGGCGCTCGAGCTCGTACGTGTCCATGCCGTCGGCCGCGATCGGAATTGCGTGGATGTCGGCACCGGCGATCGAAAACACTTGCAGCGCACCGGTATACGCGGGTTCGTCGACCACGACCACTGTGCCGGGGTCCACCAGAGCCTGCGCCACCAGAGTCAGCGCCTGTTGCGAGCCGTGCGTCACGACGACGTTCGATGGATCGACGACGCGTCCGATCGCGTCGGACTCACGTCCGGCGATGACCTCGCGCAGCCCCCGCCATCCCGGGGTCTCGCCGTACTGAACGGCCTGAGGTTCGGACAGCACCGCAGCCGCGGCTTCTCGAACCCGTTGCGCTGGAATGAGTTCCGTGGCCGGAAGCCCACCGGCGAGCGAGATGACATCGTCGCGCGCAGTCAACGCGAGCAGGTCGCGAATCGCCGAACTCTGCACGGAATCGAGGCGACGAGCCAACGACGGAATGGTTGTCATGGATTTCTCCCAGCAGCGAAATACGGATGTACGAGCTACCCGAGGATCGACTGGGGTGCGAAGTGTGCCGGATGGTGGTCGGCACACGCCAGTATGTCATGACAACTCGACGTGCGGCTACGCCACCCGTGCCTGGATAGTTGCAACCCGGGCCAACTTTCCGCGCACGGGTGGCGAAGCCGCACTAGTCCAGATCGTCGTGACGCATGAGCTGCCGCGCCGCCTCGGTGATCGACCCCGTCAGCGACGGGTACACCGAGAAGGTCGCAGCCAAGTCGTTGACCGACAGGTTGTTCTGCACGGCCATCGCGATCGGGAGGATCAGCTCGGACGCGGTCGGCGCGACGACGACGCCACCGATGACGACGCCGGTGGCCGGACGGCAGAAAATCTTCACGAAACCGCGCTTGAGACCGGACATCTTGGCGCGCGGGTTGGTGGCGAGCGGCAACATGACCGTGCGCGCCGGAACCTCGCCCTTGTCGATGGCCGATTGACTGACGCCGACCGACGCGATCTCGGGGCGCGTGAACACCGCCGACGCGACGGTCTTGAGCTTGATCGGCGTGACGCCCTCACCGAGTGCGTGGTACATCGCGATGCGTCCCTGCATCGCCGCAACCGATGCCAGCGGCAGGAGGCCGGTGCAGTCACCGGCGGCGTAGATACCCGACACGGACGTTCGCGAGACGCGGTCGACGCGCAGGTATCCGCCGCGGTCGAGTTCGATGCCGACCTTCTCGAGACCGAGGCCCGACGTGTTCGGGACCGAGCCGACCGTCATCAACGCGTGGCTGCCCTCGACGGTTCGGCCGTCGGCGAGCGTGACGATCACGCCGGAGTCGGTGCGCTGAACGGACTCGGCTCGGGCGTGCTTGACCAGCGTGACACCACGCTCGTTGAACGCCTCCTCCAGCACGAGCGCTGCATCCTCGTCCTCGTGCGGCAGCACGCGGTCGCGGCTCGACACGGCGGTCACCTTGACGCCCATCTCTGTGTACGCCGACACGAACTCGGCACCGGTGACACCGGATCCGACGACGATCAGGTGCTCGGGTAGCGCGTCGAGGTCGTACAGCTGACGCCAGTTGAGGATGCGCTCACCGTCCGGTTCGGCACCCTTCAGAACCCGCGGGCTCGCACCCGTCGAGATCAGGACGACGTCGGCGTCGAGGATGCGTTCGCTGCCGTCGGCGAGGGTGGCACGCACCTGGTGGGCAGCCATTCCGACCTGGCTGTCGATCATCTCGCCGCGTCCGGACAGCAGTTCGACGCCGACCGAGCGCACGCGCGCCGCGATGTCCGCCGACTGGGCCTGCGCCAAGCTCTTCACACGCTCGTTGATCTGCGGGAGCGCGACGGTGGCCTTCGACGGATCGAGCGAGATACCGAGATCGGTCGCGCGTCGCATCTCCGTCCTGATGCCGGTCGACGCGATGAACGTCTTCGACGGCACGCAGTCCCACAGAACGCAGGCGCCACCCACTCCTTCCGAATCGACGAGAGTGACGGTGCCCCCGTGTTGTGCTGCCACCAGCGCTGCCTCGTACCCTGCGGGTCCGCCACCGATGATCACGATCCGGGTCATTGAGCCTCTTCCTTGTGGGAGTGAGTTCGAGCGCCTGTGGGTTCAAACTTATTCCCTTCGCGAAGTCTCTGCATCGGTAAGGATTACTTCACTTGCCCTCGACCTGCCGAAACGCCCGATTCGGGGCTTCCGACGCATGGCAGACACACCCGACGGTTTAGGCTTGCCGACGTGCCGATCTATGCCGCTTACGGATCCAACATGCATCCGGAGCAGATGTTGCAGCGTTGCCCGCACTCTCCGATCTCCGGAACCGGGTGGCTGCACGGCTGGCGATTGACGTTCGCCGGTGGCGACATCGGCTGGGAAGGTGCACTGGCCACCGTCGTCGAGGACGCCGATTCCAAGGTCTTCGTCGTGCTCTACGACGTTCCGGTCGAGGACGAAGAGCGCCTCGACCGCTGGGAGGGATCCGAACTCGGCTTCCACCGCAAGATCCGCCTGCGCATCGACACCGAGGACGGTCCCGTCCTGGCCTGGCTGTATGTGGTCGACGCGTACGAGGGTGGCCTGCCGTCGGCTCGCTACCTCGGCGTCATGGCCGACGCCGCCGAAATCGCCGGTGCGCCCGCCGACTACGTGCGCGGACTCCGCACCCGCAACAGCCGTAACGTCGGGCCGGGGACTACCTGACGTGTACGGAAGTACATAGCCCGCTAGTTCGGGTCGAGCGCGATGCTCGTCATCACCTTGACGCCGACGGCGAGGGCTCGCTCGTCGAGATCGAACGTCGGCTGGTGAATGTCGAGCTGCGGACCTGATCCGGACCACACACCGAGCCTCGCCATGGATCCCGGGATGTCCTCGAGGTACCACGAGAAATCCTCCCCGCCACCGGATTGCGCGGTGTCGGCGAGCGCCGCGGGTCCGACCCGGTGAATCGCCTTCTCGAAGACGCGCGTCGCGGCCTCGTCGTTGACGACGGGTGGGACCCCGCGCCGGTAGTGCAGCTCGTACTGCACACCCGTCGGCGCAAGTAATCCGGCGACGATCTCGTGCACCATCGGTTCGAGCAACGCCCACGTGTCGTGATCGCCGGTACGGACCGTTCCGGTCAGCATGCCGGTCTGCGGGATCGCGTTGGGTGCCTGGCCCGCGACGACCGCTCCCCACACCATGACGGTGCTGGTCCTGGGGTCGATTCGGCGACTGAGCATCCCGGGCAATCCGGTGATGACCGTGCCGAGCGCGTACACGAGGTCGGTCGTCAGGTGCGGCCGCGACGTGTGCCCACCCGGTGAGTCCAACCGCAGCTCGACGGTATCGGCGGCCGACGTGATCGCGCCGACGCGCACACCGACCTTGCCGACCTCCAGTCGCGGATCGCAGTGCAGCGCGAAGATCTTCGTCAGGTCCTTCAGCGCACCTGCCGCAACGACGTCGAGCGCACCTCCCGGCATGACCTCCTCCGCCGGCTGGAAGATCAGTCGAACACCGAACGGCAGAGCGGGAAGCGACGCGAGCGCGAGCGCGGTACCGAGCAGAACCGTCGTATGCGCGTCGTGGCCGCACGCGTGCGAGACGCCGGGGACCGTCGACGAATACGCCGCGCCGGTGAATTCCTGCAACGGCAACGCATCCATGTCGGCACGCAGCCCGACGCGCGGGCCGTCCGGGCCGATGTCGCACGTCAGGCCGGTGCCTCCCGGCAACAGCTTGGGCGTCAATCCGGCGGATTCGAGCTGTTCGACGACGAACGCCGTCGTGGCGAATTCACGCCGTGCCAGTTCGGGATTCGCGTGGATGTGACGACGCCACTGCGACAGCTCGTCCGCGTGCTCGAGAATCCATTTGTCGACGAGCGCGAAGTTCTCGATCATCGTGCAGCCGCCCGCGCTTCGACGCCGCCGAGCAGACGTGCACGCACCTCGGCATCGGTCACCGCGCGAACCGTCGTCCGCGAGAGGAGCTGTGCGCCGTCGAGCACCGCCCTGTCCGCGGACTCGGTGACGCAGGCCGCGGCGAACTCCGGTTGATGCGTCACGGCCCCACCGGAATCGAGTCCGATGATCGGGTGGATGCCGGGTAGAACATTCGTCACGTTTCCCATGTCCGTACTGCCCAGTGGGCGAAATCCTTCCAACTCCGGTGCGAGCGGTGTGCGTCCGATCGACTCCGCTTCGCGGCGATAGGCGGCCGAGAGCCACGGATCCGGCGTCAACTCCGCATAGGTCGGCGAGACCGTTCTGATCTCGTGCGTGCACCCGGTCGCGATCGCGCCTGCCTCGAAACAGGCGTACGCCTTCTTCGTGAGCGCCTCGAGCGACTCCGACGTCGTGGCCCGCAGGTAGTAGAGCAGCTCGGCGTGGCCGGGCACGATGTTGGGCGCGAGGCCGCCGTCGCTGACGATGCCGTGCACCTGCTGACCCGGTGACAGATGCTGGCGCATCAGACCGAGCGCCACCTGGCTCACGGTGACGGCGTCAGCAGCGTTGATGCCCCACTCGGGCGCAGCCGACGCGTGTGCCGCGCGTCCGGTGAACGACACGGCGATGTCCGACAATGCCAGCGACGTCGCGCCGACGATGTCGAACGGGCCCGGGTGAACCATGATCGCCGTTGCGACGTCGTCGAACACGCCTCGCTCCAGCATGAGGACCTTGCCGCCACCGGTCTCCTCGGCGGGCGTCCCCAGAACCCGAACAGTGATGCCGAGCCGGTCGGCGACGGGTGCGAGCGCCAACGCCGCGCCTACCGCCGACGCCGCGATGATGTTGTGGCCACACGCGTGCCCGATCTCCGGCAACGCGTCGTACTCGGCACAGATTCCGACGACCAGTTCGCCACTGCCGAAGCTCGCCGTGAACGCGGTCGGCATGTCCGCGACACCGACCTCGACGTCGAAATCGGCCGCTCGCAGAAGCTCCATCACCTTCGCGGCACTCTTGTGCTCTTCGAACGCCAGTTCCGGCTCGGAATGAATCGAGTGCGAGAGCTCTATCAGGTCGGTTGCAGCGCTGTGCACACCTGCATCGGTCTCATCGATCACCGACCCAGTCTGTCACTACTGGTTTCCGAAGCTGAAGTTGCTCTCGCCCGTCGGAGTGTTCAGTGCTGCGAGGACGTCGGCGTGAATGCCCCGTTTGATGCCCGCGAGGTTCGGTCCGCGGGTGCCGGTCAGCGCCGCCGCACGCGCGACGGCGTCCGGCAGTACACGATCCACGTCGGCCACCGCGTCGGCGATTCCGGCGGCAACCGCGTCGGGACCGCCGTAGCGCTTGCCCGTGGTCATGGCCTCGACGGCCGTCTGCTTCGGCAGCCTGCCGGTGATCAGGGCGGACATGCCGATCGTGAACGGCATGTTCAGCGACACCTCGGGGAGGCAGTAGAAGCCACGATCGGCGCGCACGACGCGGAAGTCGTGGGCCGTCGCGAGCATCGCGCCTGCACCGAATGCGTGCCCCTGCACCGCGGCGACGGTCGCCATCGGGAACGTGAGCAGCCGCGTGTACAGGGTGTGGACGCGGTCGAGGTACGAAGTGATCTTGTCGAGGTTCGCGAACAGCCAATCGGTGTCGAGGCCGTTGGTGAAGAACTTGCCGGTCGCCGACGTCACCAACGCAGACGGACCCGAGATCGCCTCGACCTCGTCGAGCAGCGAGTGGACGCTGTCGATCCAGTCGGGGTGAAACCGATTCTCGGAGTCCTCGGTCGACCCCTCGGGACCGAGAAACAGGATGTGCACGTCGCCGTCGCGTTCGAGGTAAGGCATGAGCCGGATACTACCCGGCAGTAACTTATTCGGTAGTGGGCATGGTGTACCAGTCTCGGCGCCGACGATGCGGGATCCCGCGTGCCGGACATCGACAGTGGAACACCATGCCCACCCGCGGTGTAGCTGAGACGGGAACGGCCCTATCTCCTAGGGTTGAACCCCGTGGGAACTACAGACGAGCAGCGACCCGACCCGACCACCGACCCGACCGGCGCAGCGTCCGCCGCTGCCGCCGCGATCGCAGACGCCACCGGAGTCTCCTCGCATTCGGTCGCGATCGTGCTCGGGTCCGGATGGCAGGCTGCGGCAGAACCTTTCGGCACTCCGACGGCAACGCTCCGGATGGCCGACCTGCCCGGGTTCGCAGCGCCGTCCGCGTCGGGTCATTCGGGCACCATCACGTCGGTGAACGTCGGCGGCACCCACACCCTGCTACTGCAGGGCCGCACCCACGCGTACGAGGGCCACGATCTGCGACGCGTCGTGCATCCGGTCCGGTCGGCCATCGCGACCGGAGTGAAGACGGTCGTGTTGACGAACGCCGCGGGCGGCATCCGGGAGGGCATGAGCGTCGGACAACCCGTGCTGATCTCGGACCACCTCAATCTCACGGCTCGGTCGCCGCTCGTCGGTGCCGAATTCGTCGATCTGGTCGACGCGTACTCCTCCGATCTGCGCGATCTCGCCCGCGAGATCGACCCGTCGCTCGAAGACGGCGTGTACGCCGGTCTGCCCGGTCCGCACTACGAGACGCCCGCCGAAATTCGCATGCTGCGCACGCTCGGTGCCGATCTCGTCGGTATGTCGACCGTCCACGAGACCATCGCTGCCCGCGCACAGGGCGCACGCGTGCTCGGTATCTCGCTCGTGACCAATCTGGCCGCGGGCATGACGGGTGAGCACCTGAACCACGCCGAAGTTCTCGAGGCGGGCAAGGCATCCGCGTCGCGGATGGGTGATCTGCTGCACCGCCTGGTGACGTCGCTGTGACGTCCGAGCCATCGGCGCTGGCCGAGCAGGTTGCCGCGTGGATCGCCGGCGACCCGGACCCGTCGACGCGCGAGGAACTGTCCGAGCTGACGGACGACGAACTGGCCGAACGCTTTCGCGCTCCTCTCTCGTTCGGCACCGCAGGCCTGCGCGGCGAGGTGCGTGCGGGACCGAACGGGATGAACGTCGCCGTCGTCGTTCGGACGTCGGCAGGCATCGGTGCGTGGTTGCAGAAGAAGTGCCTGGGCGGATCGACGGTCGTCGTCGGTCGCGACGCGCGGCACGGCTCCGAGACGTTCGCGACCGCGGCGGCGGAAACCTTGGCCGCTCAGGGGTTTTCGGTCGTTCTCCTGCCCCGGCCGCTGCCGACGCCTGTGCTCGCGTTCGCGGTGCGAGCGTTGGGCGCCGATCTCGGCGTGCAGATCACCGCGTCGCACAATCCGGCGGCGGACAACGGGTACAAGGTCTATCTCCGCGGCGGCGCACAACTCGTTCCGCCCGCCGACAAGGAGATCGAAGCGGAGATCGCGGCTGTCGGCCCCGCAGTCGACGTACCCCGGACACAGGTGTCGCCCGGTGGATCCGACGTCGCGGCCCGCTATCTCGACACGTTGCCCGCGCTCGTCCGTTCCCCGCGTCGCGCGATCAGAATTGCCCTGACGCCCTTGCACGGCGTCGGCGGCGAGCTCGCGCTGACGGCGTTGCGGGGACTCGGTTTTCGAGACATCCACGTCGTCGAGAGTCAATTCGCGCCCGACCCCGAGTTTCCGACCGTCGCGTTCCCCAACCCCGAGGAATCGGGCGCGGCCGATGCCGTGCTCGCACTCGCCGCGGAGGTGAACGCCGACCTCGCGATCGCACTCGATCCCGACGCCGACCGATGTGCGATCGGCATTCCCGGACCGACGGGATGGCGCATGCTCACCGGCGACGAGACCGGCGCACTGCTGGCCGATCACATTCTGACGACGGCACCGCCGAACTCGTTGGTGGCCAACACGATCGTGTCGTCGCAGTTGTTGGCAGCGCTCGCTCCCGCCCGCGGTGCGCGGTACGCCCGGACCTTGACCGGGTTCAAATGGCTCGTCCGAGCCGGGCAGGGCCTGGTCTACGCCTACGAGGAAGCGATCGGCCACTGCGTGGACCCAGAGCACGTCCTGGACAAGGACGGCATCTCCGGCGCCGTCGTTCTCGCCGACCTCACGGCGCTGTGCGCGGCGGACGGGCGGACCCTGCAGAACATGCTCGACGACCTGGCCGTCGAATTCGGTGTCCACGCGGGAGCTCAGGTGTCGAAGCGCGTGACCGACCTGGACGACATCGCGTCGATGATGAAGGCGCTGCGTGCGACGCCTCCCACGGAGCTCGCGGGCATCGATGTCACCGTCACCGACTTCCTCTCCCAACGCGGACCCCTGCGTACCGACGCCGTCGAACTCGCCGGGGACGGCATTCGCGTCGTCGTGCGACCGTCCGGCACCGAGCCGAAGGTGAAGGCCTACCTCGAAGCCGTGGTGCCCGTCGCCGATCGAGCCGGGTTGGCGGACGCCCGCGCCGCCGCCGAGTCGACGCTGGAGGCGTTGAAGAAGGCGACTTCGTCACTCGTGCGCGCGAATGTATAGCCCGCTACATATTCGCGCGCACGTCAGAAGAGTGCAGACTGCACGGCGGGCAGCGTCGAGTCGTAGTCACCGAACCGCACCCGACGACCGGTGAGCTCGTGGAGGTCGACGACGTAGGACTCGCCGTCGATGTCGACGACGGCCGTCTGGCCGATACAGGCATCGACGGTGAATCCGTGTGTGCCCGAGTCAAGTCGGCTGGGATAGGCAACCCGATTGCCGGACGCCAGATCCCGGAAGCCCGCGACACGCCACGCCTCGTCGACGGTGTGGAAGCTGTCGTCGCCGGGACCGAGAATGTCGCGGACCCTCCCTGCCAACGCAGCCGTCGCCGCGTCGAGGCGAGCGGTGTCGACCGGCAACGCCAGCGCCGCAGCCTTGGCCGACGACCGCACCGACTGCCGCACCTGCAGCACCTCGGTGACCTTGTCTTCGAGCACACGGATCACCTTGCCGTCCGTGGCCCAGGCGACGTACTGCGCACAGATCGCGCCCTGCTCGGCGAGCCGACCCCACTTACGCGTGTTCGCCGCGGTGCCGACCTTGTGCACACCGTTCGCGAACGTCGCGATGTACAACCAATGTGGTTGCATCACATGCGCTTCGAGGTCACGCGAGACGAAACCTCCACGGTGCACGGTGTGGACGAACCGAAACGGGTCCTTCGATTCGCACACCTCGCACTGCGCACCGACCTCGGCGGGCGATTGCGTCGGGCAGGGAACGTATTCGGAGCCCTTCGGCGAGAACGCAACTCGGCCCGTACACCATCGACCGTCCCCGAGAGACTCGAATCCGATTCTCGCACCACGTAGTTCGACGTACGCGACGTCTCGCGTCTCCACGTCGACGACGCGGAGCCGCGGATCGCCTTCACCGGCAGGCCACGTGACGCCGAGGACGAGCGAGACGTTCAGCGTGGGCCGAACTGCCGGTCGCCCGCGTCACCGAGGCCGGGGACGATGAAGGCGTTCTCGTTGAGTCCGTCGTCGATGCTCGCAGCCACCAGACGTACCGGCAGACCCGAGCTCTCGAGCGCCGAGACACCCTCGGGCGCGGCGACGACGCAGATGACCGTCACGTCGGCAGCACCGCGACCCATCAGAATCTCGATCGTGTGCACCATCGACCCACCCGTCGCGAGCATCGGGTCGAGGACGTAGACGGGGGTCTGCGACAGGTCGTCCGGCAGCGATTCCATGTACGGCACCGGCTGGTGCGTCTCCTCGTCGCGAGCCATGCCGACGAACCCGACGCGAGACTGCGGAATCAATCCGCTCGCCTTCTCGACCATGCCGAGGCCTGCGCGCAGGACCGGAACCAGCAGCGGCGGACGGGAGAGTCGAGTGCCCTGAGTGACGGCGACCGGAGTCTTGACGTCGAAGTTCTCGATCTCGGCATCGCGGGTGGCCTCGTACACCAGCATGTGGGTGAGCTGGCGAAGGGCGGACCGAAATGTTGCGTTGTCGCTGCGCTCGTCGCGCATCGTCGTCAGCAAGGAGGCGGCCAGTGGATGTTCGACCACGTGAATTTCCATGGGCACAAGGATAGGTGTGGGAACCGTTCGAGCCGAACGTGCGTCGAAACGGGGTGTAGTCACTTTCCACGCGCAGGGAGTTCGAGGAACCATGGCGGAACTAGCGACGTCCACGGCCGAGCTACAGCGATACTCGGCCACCGCGGGTTCTCTCGCTGCACAGGTGGCAGGCGCGGCGGCAGCGTCGACGGCAGCGGGGCCGGCCCTGCTCGCCCCGATCCTCGGGCCGATCGGCTCCGAGTTCCTCGGCGCAGCCGCTGGCGTGCATGCGGCTCACACGACGGCAGTGGCACGCCTCGCCGAGGTCGTCGCCGGCCTCGGCGTTCAGGCGGCTGCGTCGGGCGTCGGATACGAGACGACGGACATCGCCACCGCCGGGAGTCTTACGTGATCGAACTTCTTTCCAAGCCGATCGTCGATCTACTCGGGGCGTTCGGCTCCGGCCATGTCCCGACGGGCAGTCCCGCCGACGTACTTCGAGCATCGTCCCGCACGTTGGACACAGTGCAGCGCATCGGGCAGACCGCGGTCTCCGAACTCGCCACGACGTGGAGCGGCCCAGCTGCAGCCGCGGCTGTCGACCTCGCCGAGGAGGCTCACGGCAGCGCGACGCGCCTCGCCCGACACGGTGACGAGATGGCCGTGATCATCGACCGAGCATGCGAGAAGGTACAGGCGGGAGTCGTCGAGCTGCAGGGCATCGTGCAGTCGTTCACCTCGATCGCCGTGTCGTCCGCGCCGGTTCTGCTGACACCTCCGGGGCAGACGATGATCATCGCCGCCGCGGTCGAACACCTCCAGCGTGCGCTCGCCGTCGTCGCGCGGGTGCGGGCCGAACTGGCCGTGCATGCGGGCGAGATGGCGGCATTGGCGTCGCCACCCCCGGTACCGGCGCCGCCGGGCGCTCCCCCGGCACCCACCGTTCCGACGGCAGTGCCCGCGGCAACCGGCGCAGATCCGAGCAACCTATTCCTGCGGAACTTCGCGCAGTCGGTTTCCGTGCCGTCGCTCCCCGAGCCGCAGACCTACGCGTCGACGTCGCCCGCGGCGGCCGTATCGGACAGCGGCATGTCGACCTTCGCCCCGCAGCGGGAGTCTGCTGCCGTGGGCGCGCGAGGCCGCGGCGTCGAGGTCGCGCTTCCCGACGGGACCGTCGCGGTCGCTCCCAACGAGCGGGCGGCGGGCGCGGTGCGGAGCGCGCTGAGCCAGCAGGGCGTTCCCTACGTGTGGGGCGGCACCGAACCGGGCCGCGGACTCGACTGCAGCGGGCTGACTCAGTGGGCGTACGGCGAGCAGGGCGTCCAACTTCCCCGCCTCGCCCAGGAGCAGGACATCGGTCCGCAGGTGAGCGAGGACGAGCTGATGCCGGGCGACCTCGCGGTCTGGGACGGTCACGTCGCCATGGTCATCGGAAACGGCCAGTTCGTCGAAGCGGGAGATCCTGTGCAGGTCAGCGCAATTCGGACGACCAACAGCGGTATGGGCTTCCAGGGCTTCTACAGGCCGACCGCATGACGCAGGACGTCACCGCGGTCGCCGGTACACGCAGCGACTCCGTGCGCGTCCGAGCCACGGAACACGGACGGCCCATCGACATCTACATCGACCCGAACGAATTGCGTTTCGGCGGCGCCGAATTGGCAGCGACCATCCTGCAGTTGTGTCGGCGCGCCACCGAGTCGGCCAAGGCGCACCGACGCGATCTCCTCGCCGACGACGGAGTGCCCACCGACGTTCTCGACCGTCTCGGCCTACCCACCCGGGCAGCCGTCGCCGACGCGGAGAACCGACACCTCGCCGACGACGCGGAACCGACCAGTTGGTTGCGGTCGGTATGACCGAACCGTTGGAGCGCTTGATCTCCCGCGGGCAGCGGGCCCTGGACTCGATGCAGGGAGCAGCGGAGACGCTCGCCGGGCTCCGCATCGTGCATCGTTCCCCGGACGGTGTCGTCGAAGTCGAAGTGGACAGCCACGGCGCCGTCGTCGGACTCGACCTGGCACCCGATCTGACACGCGAATCCGCTTCACGCCTCGGTTCGGTCATCGTCGCGACCGCGGAGGCCGCCGCCCGAGATGCGCTGGCACGGCGAGAGGTGATCCTGCGCGACATGCAAAGTTCTCTCACGGAAACCTGAGATAGGCTTCCGGCCATGGCTGGCGACATCATCCCGATCGAACTAGGTCTCACCCGCGGCGACTTCGTCACCCTCTGGGCGCCGGAATGGCGCGAAGGCGACGACGAATGGGAAGCGTTCCTCGGTCACGAGGACGATCTGTACGGTTTCGAGGCGGTGGCGCACCTGGCCGCGTTCATCCGGAACGACGACGACAACGATCTGGTCGACCATCCGTCGTGGACGGTCGTGTCCGCGCTCGCCGCGAACGAGCTCGAGCCCGACGACCTGCACCGGTTCGACCTCGTGGGCGTTCCCGAACTCGTCGCCGAGGAACCCGACTCGGATGTTCTGGCCGAACTGAACGCGACGTTCGAGATGGTGCAGACACTCGGCGATGTCTGCGAACTGGGTTCCGTCACTTCGTTTTTCGCGAACAACCCACACCTCGGTGCGGTCGGCGTCGGCGTCGAGGCATTCCTCGGCAAGGACGGCGAGGCGCTCTGGGACCGGATCGGGTCCGCGGTCGCCAAAAGCTGGGACGACGTCGTCGACGCGATCGACTCCGTCGTGAAGACACCGGACGTCGACGCGTCCGCCGTCGAAGTCGCCGAGGCCGAACTACTCGCCGCTGCCGAGAACATCGTCGACGCCGACGACCTGTCGGAAGACGAGGACGAAACCGACGAGGACGAGACGGACGAGGAAGCCGAAGAAGACGTCGACCCCGTCGCCCGAGCTGCGTCGGACGACGGTTTCTGGACCGACGTCGGTATCGATCCCATCCGCATCATCACGTCCGACGACACGCTGTACACGCTGCGGTGCTACATCGACGACGAGCCGATCTTCCTCGGCCGCGCGGGCAGCATCACCGTCTTCGGGTCGGAGCGGTCGCTGGCCCGCTACCTCGCCGACGACCACGACCACGATCTGGCGAAAGTGAGCACGTTCACCGACGTGCAGACCGCAGCCGTCGACGGATCGCTCGAGATCGAGGTGACCGACGAGAACGTCTACGTGCTTCCGGGTCTCGCGGACGACCTCGCAGAGGGGCCTTCTGCCGTCGACGTCGACCAACTCGACCTGGCCGTCGAGTTGTTCACCGATGCCGCCGACTTCGCCGGGGACGAGTCCGTCGAAACCGCACTCGCGACGTCGACTCCGCTCGGGTGGTACGTCTCGTACACGCTGGAACCGGACCCGAACCGTCTCGCTCCGAGCGCGCCGTTCGACGCCGAAGCCGAGGCGTGGCGAGCACTCGAGCGTGAGTTCGAGGCCCGCCTCCGCAAGCAGTAGGAACAGCCGACACCAGCGAAAGCTAACCCAGGAGTACCGCGTATCCCGGCTTGACGACGTCGTCGATGAGTTCGAGTCGCTCGTCGAACGGGATGAACGCGGACTTCATCGCGTTGATCGTGAACCGTTCCAGGTCGGTCCAGCCGTAGCCGAACGCACCTACCAGCTTGTGCATCTCACGGCTCATCGTCGTGTCGCTCATCAGCCGGTTGTCGGTGTTGACGGTGACGCGGAAGCGCAGCCGCGCGAGCAGATCGAAGGGGTGCTTCTCGAGACTGTCGACGGCCCCGGTCTGCACGTTCGAACTCGGGCACAGCTCGAGCGGCATGCGGGTGTCGCGGATGTAGGCGGCCAACAGTCCCAGCGACGCATCACCGTCCGACCCGACGGTGATGTCGTCGACGATCCGGACACCGTGTCCGAGGCGATCCGTGCCGCAGAAGGCGACCGCCTCCTGGATGGACGGCAGACCGAAGGCTTCACCGGCATGAATGGTGAAGTGCGCGTTGGACGCTCGCATGTACTCGAACGCGTCGAGATGCCGGCTCGGAGGGAACCCGGCCTCGGCGCCCGCGATGTCGAACCCGACGACCCCTCGATCACGGAATCGGACGGCGAGTTCGGCGATCTCACGAGACCGGGCTGCATGACGCATCGCCGTCAACAGGCACCCGACCCGAATTCGCTTGCCCCGCACCCGCGCAGCCGACTCACCCGCCCGGAATCCCTCGAGCACGTGTTCGACGACCTGATCCAACGTCAGTCCGCGTTCGAGGTGCTGTTCGGGCGCGAACCGCACCTCCGCGTAGACGACGCCGTCGTCGGCGAGATCCTCTGCGCACTCCTGCGCGACGCGAATCAGACCCTCGGGCGTCTGCATCACGGCCACGGTGTGCGCGAACGTCTCCAGATACCGTTCGAGCGAACCACTGTCGGCCGCGTTGCGGAACCACTGCGCCAGCGCAGCACCGTCCGATTCGGGCAGACCGTCGTACCCGCACCGATCGGCGAGCTCGAGCACGGTCTGCGGCCGCAGACCACCGTCGAGATGGTCGTGGAGCAACGCTTTCGGCGCGGTCGTGATGGACGGGAGATCGAGCGGCGTCGCGCCGCTGTTCGATGGGGAGACAGGATCGGCGGTACTCATGTCCGAACGGTATCGCGCCGATCCTGCCGCCGCCGGGTTACTGATCCCCGACCCGCCCGAGCACGAGGGCAGACGCCTCGAACGGCGAGTCGCCGATCGTCCAGGCCCCCGAGATGGCGTCGGTCGCGTAGTCGAACTTCTCCGGCGTGTCCGTGTACAGGGTGGCGACCGGTTGGCCGACGGCGACGCGGTCTCCCGGCTTCGCGTGCAGCCGCACTCCCGCGGCGGCCTGCACCGGTTCTCCCTGCCGTTCACGACCGGCGCCGAGACGCCATGCTGCACGGCCCACCGACAGCGCGTCGAGGCCGCTGATCACGCCGCTCCGCTCGGCGGTGACCGTCAGGGACTCCTTCGCGACGGGAAGCGCAGCCGTCGGATCGCCGCCCTGAGCGGCGACCATGGCACGCCAACGGTCCATCGCCGAACCGTCGGCGAGCGCATCCGCCGGATCGACGCCTTCGATGCCTGCCGCGACGAGCATGGTCCGTGCGAGCGTGACCGTCAGCTCGACCACGTCGGCCGGACCTCCGCCCGCGAGGACCTCGAGCGATTCCTCGACCTCGAGAGCGTTGCCCGCCGTGAGGCCGAGCGGAGAATCCATGGCGGTCAGCAGCGCGATCGTGCGGACACCGGCGTCGGCGCCGAGATCGACCATCGCAGAGGCGAGCTCGCGGGCGTCGTCGATGTTCTTCATGAACGCACCGGATCCGACCTTGACGTCGAGCACCAACGCCCCGGTGCCCTCGGCGATCTTCTTGCTCATGATCGAACTTGCGATCAGAGGAATCGATTCGACCGTGCCGGTGACGTCGCGCAGCGCGTACAGCCGCTTGTCCGCAGGCGCGAGATCCGCACCGGCCGCGCACACGACGGCACCGACGGCCGGGTCGGCCAGTATCGAGTGAATCTCGTCGGCGCTCAGATCCGCCCGCCACCCGGGAATCGACTCGAGCTTGTCCAGGGTGCCCCCGGTGTGTCCGAGTCCGCGTCCCGACAGTTGCGGAACCGCGGCGCCACAGGCTGCGACGACGGGGGCCAGCGGCAGCGTGATCTTGTCCCCGACACCGCCGGTCGAGTGCTTGTCGACGGTCGGTTTCGACAACGTCGAGAAGTCCATTCGACTGCCCGAGGCGATCATCGCCGACGTCCATGCGCTCAGTTCGGCGCGGGACATACCCCTCCACAGGATGGCCATGGCCAGCGCGGACATCTGCTCGTCGGCGACGCGGCCGTGCGTGAATGCGTCGACGACCCAGTCGATCTGAGCGGTCGAGAGTTCGTGGCCGTCACGCTTGGAGGTGATGACGGAAACGGCGTCAGACATGCCCGTCCACCCGTCCTGTCTCGAGGTCGTCGGGACCGAAAGCAGCAGGGAGAAGCCGCGCCAACGGAGTCGGGCCGTCGTCGGTATCGACGAGGAGATCGCCGCCGCCGAACTCGTACAGCAACTGTCGACAGCGCCCGCACGGCATCAACCGCGCTCCGCGGCTGTCGCAGCAGGCGAATGCAACCAGCCGGCCACCGCCGGTGGAATGCAGGTTGGACACCAGGCCGCACTCGGCGCACAGGCCCAAACCATATGAGACATTTTCCACATTGCATCCGGTGACTATTCGGCCATCGTCCACGACAGCGGCCGCGCCGACGGGATAGTTCGAGTACGGTGCGTAGGCTTGCCTCATAGCGCCATGGGCTTTGTCGCGCAACGTTTTCCAGTCGATTTCCGGCATACGCACCATCCAATCACGCCACGAGGGACGCCGCATCGCACTCCACTGAACCGATCACGAAGAATTGGGAAGGCATACCTAAGTCATATTTCGATCTCGGTACGAATCTCGAGTCGAATTAGTTCCGGCTTTCCAATGGGTTTACAGTTCAAAGACGGCGGCTCTTTGAATACCGGTGGAGCCGGAGTTCGACAAATCGAGCCAGGGTCAGCCCGGCAACCAGGCTCGACGCGTCCACCAATGACGTTGGAGGCTTTGCACTCGATGAGTAGCACGACGGAAGTCGCTCCGGCCAAGGAGCGTAAGCGGTCGTTGTACCGCGGAGATCCGGGAATGTGGTCCTGGGTTCTTCACCGAATCACTGGCGTGTTGACGTTCTTCTTCCTGTTCGTCCACGTCTTGGACACTGCCATGGTGCGTGTCAACCCCCAGACCTACGACGCGATCATCGACACCTACAAGACGCCGCTCGTCGGCCTCATGGAGATCGGCCTCGTCGGCGCAGTTCTGTATCACGCTCTGAACGGCATCCGCGTCATGCTGGTCGACTTCTGGTCCCAGGGACCGAAGTACCAGAGGCTGATGCTGTGGATCGTCGCTGCGATCTGGTTCGTGGTCGTGATCCCCGGAGCGGGTCGAATCTTCTACAACATGTTCACGGCGGGCGGTCACTGATGGCAACGACACAAGGATCCGAGGCCAAGTCCCTCGGCAAGACCTACGACCGTCCGGCCAGCCTGGACAACCCGCGCTCGCCGCGGCGTTCGTCGCGCGGCAACTTCGAGCTGTACGCGTGGCTGTTCATGCGCTTCTCGGGCCTCGCCCTCGTCGTCCTCGTCCTGGGCCACATGTTCATCATGCTGATGCTCGACGACGGCGTGCACCGCATCAACTTCGCGTTCGTCGCCGGACGCTGGTCCAGCCCCTTCTGGCAGTTCTGGGATCTGACGATGCTCTGGCTGGCTCAGCTGCACGGCGGCAACGGCCTGCGGACGATCATCGCGGACTACTCGCGCAAGGACTCGACCCGATTCTGGCTGACGACGCTGCTCGTCCTGTCGATGATTCTCATCATGGGCCTGGGCACGTACGTCATCTTCACCTTCGATCCGAACATTTCGGCAAGCTAAGGGAACTGAAGCATTCATGCAGGAACATCGTTATGACGTGCTCATCGTCGGCGCAGGTGGCGCAGGCATGCGCGCGGCCATCGAAGCGGGGCCCCGCGCCCGCACCGCCGTACTGACCAAGCTCTACCCGACGCGTTCGCACACCGGTGCGGCGCAGGGCGGCATGTGCGCCGCTCTCGCGAACGTCGAGGAAGACAACTGGGAGTGGCACACCTTCGACACCGTCAAGGGTGGCGACTACCTCGCCGACCAGGACGCGGTCGAGATCATGGCCAAGGAAGCCATCGACGCCGTTCTCGACCTCGAGAAGATGGGCCTGCCGTTCAACCGGACGCCCGAGGGCAAGATCGACCAGCGTCGATTCGGTGGCCACACCCGCGACCACGGCAAAGCTCCCGTTCGCCGTGCCTGTTACGCAGCCGACCGCACGGGCCACATGATCCTGCAGACGCTGTACCAGAACTGCGTCAAGCACGACGTCGAGTTCTTCAACGAGTTCTACGCGCTCGATCTCTGCCTCACCGAGACCGACAACGGACCCGTTGCCACCGGCATCATCGCCTACGAGCTGGCGACCGGTGAACTGCACATCTTCCACGCCAAGTCGATCGTCTTCGCGACCGGCGGCTCGGGACGCATGTACAAGACGACGTCCAACGCCCACACCCTCACCGGTGACGGCATGGGCATCGTCTTCCGCAAGGGACTTCCCTTGGAGGACATGGAGTTCCACCAGTTCCATCCGACAGGTCTCGCAGGCCTCGGCATTCTCATCTCCGAAGCCGTTCGCGGTGAGGGCGGCATCCTGCGTAACGAGTCCGGCGAGCGTTTCATGGAGCGCTACGCCCCCACCATCAAGGACCTCGCGCCTCGCGACATCGTCGCGCGTTCGATGGTTCTCGAGGTGCTGGAGGGACGTGGCGGCGGTCCGAACAAGGACTACGTCTACATCGACGTGACGCACATCCCCGAGGAAGTTCTCGACGAGAAGCTCCCCGACATCATGGAGTTCTCGCGCACCTATCTCGGCGTCGACCCCGTCAAGGAGCCGGTCCCCGTCTACCCGACGTGTCACTACGTCATGGGCGGCATCCCGACCAAGATCAACGGCGAGGTCCTGCGCAACAACGACGACATCGTTCCCGGTCTGTACGCAGCCGGTGAGTGCGCATGCGTGTCGGTGCACGGCGCGAACCGCCTCGGCACCAACTCTTTGCTCGACATCAACGTCTTCGGACGTCGCTCGGGCATCGCGGCCGCGAAGTACGCCAACTCCGTCGACTTCACCCCGCTGCCCGACGAACCGGCCAAGATGGTCGAGGAGTGGCTGGAGCTGGTGCTGTCCGATCACGGACACGAGCGCGTCGCCGACATCCGCAGCGAGCTGCAGCAGTCGATGGACAACAACGCGTCGGTGTTCCGTACCGAGGAGCGCCTCGAAACCGCACTGAAGGACGTTCGTGCCCTCAAGGAGCGGTACAACCACATCACCGTGCAGGACAAGGGGAAGCGCTACAACAGCGACCTCCTCGAGGCCGTCGAACTCGGCTTCCTGCTGGAGATGGCGGAGGTCACCGTCGTCGGAGCCCTCAACCGGAAGGAATCGCGCGGCGGACACGCCCGCGAGGACTACCCGAACCGTAACGACGACGAGTACATGAAGCACACCATGGCCTACAAGGAAGGCACTGGCCTGCTCACCGACATCCGTCTGGACTACAAGCCGGTCGTCCAGACCCGTTACGAGCCGATGGAGCGGAAGTACTGATGAGCGCACCAGCGATCGACAAGAGCGAAGACAAGTCCGACCTTCCTCCCATGCCCGACGGCGCGGTGATCGTCAACCTGAAGATCGCCCGCTTCGACCCGGAGAACGGCGACGGACAGCGCTGGGACACCTTCCAGGTCCCGACGCTGCCGACCGACCGTCTGCTCAACCTGCTGCTGTACGTGAAGGGCTACCTCGACGGCACCCTGACGTTCCGCCGCTCGTGCGCGCACGGCGTCTGCGGATCCGACGCGATGCGCATCAACGGTGTCAACCGTCTCGCCTGCAAGGTGCTGATGCGCGACATGCTGCCGAAGGACTCGTCGAAGACGCTGACCATCACGATCGAGCCCATCAAGGGTCTGCCGGTCGAGAAGGACCTCGTCGTCGACATGGAGCCGTTCTTCGACGCGTTCCGTGCCGTCAAGCCGTTCCTCATCACGTCCGGCAACGAGCCGACGCGTGAGCGCATCCAGAGCCAGGCCGACCGCGCCCGGTTCGACGACACGACCAAGTGCATCCTCTGCGCATGCTGCACCACGTCGTGCCCCGTCTTCTGGAGCGACGGCAGCTACTTCGGACCGGCCGCGATCGTCAACGCGCACCGCTTCATCTTCGACAGCCGTGACGAGGGCGCTTCCGAGCGTCTCGACATCCTCAACGACGTCGAAGGTGTGTGGCGCTGCCGCACGACGTTCAACTGCACCGACGCGTGCCCTCGTGGCATCCAGGTGACCAAGGCGATCCAGGAGGTCAAGCGGGCGTTGCTCTTCGCTCGCTAGATCCCGCACTTTTCGCGCATCGATGGCCCGTGGCAGCTGATGGACAGCTGCGACGGGCCATCGATGTTTTCGGGGTCAGCGCGCAGATGAGAGTTCTCTCATCCCCTTCTCATGTCGGTCCCATCCGTCGACGGCACGGTGAAACGGTGAAGATCCTTGTGGCGGCTGCCCTGACACTTGCCTTCCTCGGGGCGGTGTTCACCGGTGTGTTCCTGGTGACCAGACAGTCCGATGCCGGCGGCCCGGCCCCAGCCCCCATCACGGCACCTGCCGTTCCGTCGGCTCCCGTTCGACCGCCCGCAGACCCGTCGTCAGCGCCTCCCCCACCAGCCCCGGCGCCTCCCCCAGCCGCCGACGGCTCGGTCCAACCACCGCCGCTTCCGAGCGACGACGATGACGACTGGGACGACGGTTTCGACGACGACGGATACGACGACAATGACGATTGATCTTCGATGACAGGTCGTACTGCCTGGCTACAACCGAAAAGCGCTCGTGCGCGCATCGTCGCGTGGGTTCTACCTCTGGTCCTGGGTTCGCTGGCGATCGTGACCGTCACGACATGGCTGCTGATGATCAGGTCCGCCGACAATCGCATGCGCGAATCGCTGCGCACCGAGATCGCGGAATTCACCACGCTCACCGAAGCCGGCGTCGATCCGGCCACCGGGGCACCGTTCGCCAGCGTCACCGACGTGCTCCGCGTCGTGATCACGTACAACCTCGCGCGCCCGAACGAGAAATTCCTGGGGTACGTCGACGGAGCGTTCGCACTGCAGAGCCGTCAGCAAGCTCCGATCCGGCTGTCCGAGGACGCCGCGTTCACCACGCTGGTCGGGTCGACGACACAACCGACCGAGGGTGGCTACGACAGCGCAGCCGGTGAGGTCTTCTACCTCGCGGTACCGGTCGCGCTCGACGGAGATCCGACGCCCGCCGTCGTCGTCGCCGCGTACTTCGCCGATCAGGAACGGCAACCGGCCGACGACGTCGCCGCGTTGATGCTGCTGGTCGGCGCGGGCGCATCCGTGGTGGCCGCGATAGGGGCGTGGATCGTGGCCGGCCGAATCCTCAAGCCGATCAAGAACATCGCGGACACAGCCACGGCGATCACCGACAGCAATCTGTCCAGACGCATCACGCACGAAGGTTCAGGGAGCCGTACCGACGAGATCGGCATCCTCGTCGACAGCATCAACGCGATGCTCGGTCGCCTCGAGGCAGGCGCGGCGGCTCAGCGGCGGTTCCTGGACGATGCCGGTCACGAGTTACGAACGCCGATCACGATCGTGCGTGGCCACCTCGACGTTCTCGACGCCTCGGACCCCGACGACGTGCGTGACACCGTGACGCTCGTCGACGACGAGCTCGAACGCATGAATCGCTTGGTCGCCGATCTGCTGTTGCTGATGCGGACCGAGCAGACGTCGTTCGTGAAGCCGACCGATGTGGACGTCGACGAATTGACGCGCACGATATTCGACAAGGTGCGCCGACTCGCCGACCGCGACTGGGTCCTGGAAACCACGGCACCGGTCCGCGCACGACTCGACGAGCAGCGCATGACGCAAGCTGTGGTCGCACTCGCCGAGAACGCGACACATCACACCGAACCGGGCGATCGCATCGGCATCGGATCCCAGTTGTCCGACAACGATATTCGCTTCTGGGTCACGGACACCGGAACAGGCATCGCCGACGCCGACCGAGCGCGCATCTTCGACCGCTTCGCCCGCGGTCGGGACGGAACGCGACGCAGCGAAGGCGCGGGCCTCGGACTGTCGATCGTGACCGCGATTGCGCGGGCGCACGGCGGACGAGTCGGCGTCGGTAGCGCACTCGGGCACGGATCCACCTTCACCATCACCGTTCCGGTCACTGCAGGGAAGGACCAGTAATGGCTCGTATTCTGATCGCGGAGGACGAACCCCGAATTTCGTCGTTCGTGCAGAAGGGTCTGCGCGCCAAGGGATTCACGACAACGGTCGTCGCCGACGGCGCCTCCGCCTACGACCTCGCCGGCAGCGGCGAGTTCGATCTCGTCGTGCTGGACATCGGCCTACCGCACATGGACGGATTCGAAGTTCTCGAGCGACTTCGTGGTGAGAACGTCATGATCCCGATCATCGTCCTCACTGCCCGAGACAGCGTCCGTGACGTCGTGTCCGGGCTGGAGAACGGTGCGGACGATTACATGCCGAAGCCGTTTCGTTTCGAGGAGTTGTTGGCGCGTATCCGTTTACGACTTGCCGGGGCGCGCGTGTCCGAGCAGATGGTGCTGTCGTCGGGTGACCTGTCGCTGGACCTCCGAACCCGCCGGGCGCAGGTCGGTGAACGGTCCGTCGACCTGTCCGCGCGGGAGTTCGCGTTGGCGGAGGCGTTCCTCCGCCACCCAGGGCAAGTACTCAGCCGCGAGCAGTTGCTGTCGCAGGTATGGGGATACGACTTCGATCCAGGGTCGAACGTCGTCGACGTCTACGTCCGATATCTCCGAGGCAAATTCGGTAGCGACCGCATCGAGACAGTCCGTGGCATGGGGTACCGACTGGCCTAGTCTCCAGACCCGAGAAAAGGCCCGGGACGAGCGTCACGTCGCTCGAACCGGGCCCGTCGAATCAGTCGTCGTGGTCGTCGCGGTCATCCCAGTCGTCGTCGTGCCGGTCGTCCCAGTCGTCGTGGTCGTCCCAGTCGTCGTCGTGCCGATCGTCCCAGTCGTCGCGATCGTCCCAGTCGTCGTCGAACGGCACCTGCGGTGCAGGGGCGGCAGGAGCTGCCGGAGCGGCCGGAGCCGGCGCCGGCGCTTGCTGCTGAACGGAGATGGGCGTGGGGCGCTGGGTGCGCTCGGTGTCGTCGTCGGCTATCGCGACGGCCCCGATACCTCCGAGGGTCAGGGCGGTGGCAGCTACTGCGGCTGCGGCGAATTTCGCGGCGATCTTCATGATGTCCCTTTCGTTCGTTCTTCGCTGACACCACAACGGTGACGGCCGAACGTGAGGCGAAGAGGAATTCAGGATGAGGCTGTTCTCATGGTTCCCAACCCACGCAAACGTATGCGTCGGTGGGGCTCAGCGCGCACCAGCCGTGACTGCGCGCCCCGCGTCCGTGCGCAGCCCGAGACCCCCGACCACGATGACGATCATGAGCACGCCCAGAGCGGCGAACGACATCGAGAACGCCTCCCCCGAGGGGCGCCCGAGAGCCTGGACGATGCCGGTGGACAGCGTCAGCGCAATGGCTCCGAGCGCAATGCCGAAGCCGGAGAACAGTTCCTGCGCGGTCGCGTTGAACGTGTTCGCATGGTTGAGCCGTTCGCTGTCGACGTCGGCGAACGCGAGACTGCTGTACGCGGTGAATCCGATCGACCGCAGGGCACCGCTGATCACGAGTACCGCGGCGATGACGACGGGCGACGTGTCGACGGCGAGGAGCGCGATCGCGCCGAAGCAGAGAATCGACAGTGCGCCGTCGGCGACGATGACCGTTCGGATTCCGAAGCGCCGCATGAGAGGCGTCGTCGCCGGCTTGATCGCGATGTTGCCGACGAACAGCGCGATGACCATCAGTCCCGACACGAACGGCGACCACCCGAACCGCAGTTGGAACATCAGCGGCAACAGGAACGGCACCGCGGTGATGACCATCCGATAGAACGATCCGTACGTCACGGTGTTCCGGAACGTGTCGACGCGTAACACGGTGAGATCCAGCAACGGATGCTCGGTGCGTCGCAGGTGCAGGACGGCGAACGTCAGAACCACCGCAGCCACCGCGAGGCCGATACCGACGGCCGCCCACGGTGTTCCGTCGGTCCGGATGCTGTCGAGGGACACGATCAGCGCGGCGATGCCGACCGCGGTGAGGACGAATCCACGCCAGTCCAGCGTTCGCGTCGGGACGTCACCGGCGACGCCGCGGACGACGCGCAGCCCGACCACGAAGCCCGCGATGCCGAGCGGAACGTTGATCAGAAAGATCCAGCGCCACGACGCGAACGTGACGAGTGCACCGCCCAGTGCAGGTGCGATCACCGGAGCGGTCAGTGCAGGCCACGTCAAATACGCGATGGCTCGGACCAATTCGGACTTCGAGGTTGCACGGAGCACCGCGAGCCTGCCGACCGGAACCATCATGGCCCCGCCCATACCCTGCAGTACTCGCATCGCGACCAGTACGGGAAGCGACGGGCTCAGCGCACATCCCACCGACGCGACGGTGAACACGACGATGGCGGCGAGGAATACGCGTCGAACACCGAAGCGGTCGGCCATCCAGCCGCTGACGGGAATCATGATCGCCAGCGTCAGGATGTACGCCGAGATCGCGATTCCGACATCGACGGCGTCGACCCCGAAGGACTCTGCCATCGCGGGCACTGCGGTCGCGATGACCGTCGCGTCGAGTATCTCCATGAAATATCCGCCCGCGACGAGTAGCGCGAGACCGCGTGGGAAGACCGGCGTCACAGACGTGTTCAGAACTCCTCGTACGTGTCGGGGTCCTGATCCCAGATCCGGCCGCGTTCGAGCGATGAGATGGCCGAGACCTCGGCGTCGGTCAGCTCGAATCCGAAGATGTCGAGGTTCTGACGCTGACGATCCGGGTTCGACGACTTGGGCAGCGGCACTGCACCGAGCTGATGATGCCAGCGCAGCACCACCTGTCCGGCCGAGACGTCGTGCGCTGCAGCAGCATCCGCGATGGGTGCCAGTTTCAGCAGCTCCGATCCACGACCGAGCGGACTCCAACTCTCGGTGACGATGCCGTGCTCGGCGTGGTAAGACCGCAGGTCGGCCTGCGGGAAGTACGGATGCAGTTCGACCTGGTTGACGACGGGCAGCACTCCGGTCTCCTGCGCGATCCGGTCCAGGTGGGCCTCGGTGAAGTTGGAGACGCCGATCGACTTGACCAGTCCGTCTTTCTGCATGTCGATCATGGACCGCCACGTGTCGACGTACTTGTCGACCTTCGGCAGCGGCCAGTGGATCAGCAGAAGATCGATCTGTTCGAGCCCCAGGTTGGCCAGAGAGAGTCTCACCGACTCCTTCGCCTCGTCGTAACCGTGGTACCGGCCTGGAATCTTCGTCGTCACGAGGATGTCGTCGCGTGAGACGCTCGACGCGCGCACGGCATCACCGACACCACCCTCGGTCTCGTACCTGAGCGCCGTGTCGATCAGACGGTAACCGGCGTCCAACGCCGACCCGACGGTAGCCGTCATGTCCTCCCCGTCGGCCTTGACGGTGCCGAGACCTACTGCAGGGAGGGATGTTCCGTCGGCGAGGGTGAATGTCGGTGTCATGAGACCTCTTTCGATCAGTAGTCGACGGTGACCGTACGGCCGCCCGAGTTCATCGATACCACCAACGCGTCGGCGACCACACCTGCCCGCAGGCCGTCCTCGGCGGTGGCCAGCGTCGACGGGCGACCCTCGGAGATCGCGTCGACCCATTCCTGCAGTTCGTAGCGGTACGCCTCGGCGTAGCGCGGAACCCAATCGAGCGGGTACTCGATGGACCGCTTCAGTTCGCTGTCGACGATGACGTGCGCCGGTATCGCAAACTGCGCGATGCCTTCTTCGCCGACGATCTCGCAGCGCGTGTCGTAGCCGTAGCGTGCGTTCACGAACAGTTCGAGCGTCATCAGGACGTTGGACTCGGTGCGCAGCAACATGATCTGCGGATCCTGACGAACCCCCGAATGCTTCGACGTACGGCCCGCGTGCCAGCTCACTTCGGTGATCGGCGATCCGAGCAGCCACGGCATGCAGTCGAGTTCGTGGATCGCGGAGTTGGTGATCGTCGCGGCCGAATCACCGGGCCCGGCAACGACGTTGCGGCTGATGCAGTGCGCGACGAGCGTCTCGCCGATGCGCTCGGGCGTCGACGCGCGCTTGAGTTCGTTGTACGCGGGGTCGAAGCGGCGCATGAAACCGACCGAGATGAGGTTCCGATCGCCCTGTGCGGCGATGATCTCGCGGCACTCCGGCGCGGTGGGGGCCAGCGGCTTCTCGCACAGCACAGGTTTGTTCGCGGCGAGGGCAGCGTGGACGAGCTCGGCGTGCGTGGAGTCGTGCGATGCGACGACGATCGCGTCCACGGCATCGCTGGAAATGAGCTCGAAGCCGTCGGATGCAACGGTCGCGTCGCGCATCTCCGCCGCGACGGCCTTGGCGCGGTCCGCGTCGAAATCGGCGACGACCGTCACCTCCGCACCCGAGATCTGGCCGTTGATCTTGCGAGCATGGTCGGCACCCATAACGCCGACACCGACGATTCCAACGCGTACAGTCATGCCCTGAGTATGACATCCGAATGTCCTAACAAAGAAGCTTTTCTCGAGAACAGGCACTGCAGATGACGATTCCACGGTCACGCGTCCCCGATCCGATGGACGCACCCTCCCTCCGCTGGGGAATCCTCGGTCCAGGATGGATCGCTCACCGGTTCGTCGAATCGCTGAAGAAGTATTCGACGCAGCAGGTGGTCGCCGTGGCCTCCCGCAATCAGGGACGGGCGGACGAGTTCGCCGCGCAGCACTCTCTTCCCCGCGCGCACGGCAGCTACGACGCGTTGTTGACCGATCCCGACGTCGACATCGTCTACGTCGCAACTCCGCACACCGAACATCACGCGTGCGCGCTCGCTGCCATCGCCGCAGGCAAGCACGTCCTCGTCGAGAAGCCACTGGCGGTCGACGCCGCCCGCGCAGCCGAGATCGGCGCCGCAGCCGCCGACGCAGGCGTGTTCGCGGGCGAAGCGATGTGGACCAAGTTCCTCCCCAAGTTCGACGTGATCGCACAGATTCTCGAGAGCGGCGTGCTCGGCCCGGTTCGCACGGTCCTCGTCGACCACGGTGAGCACTTCACGACGGACCACCGCATCTACGACCCCTCGCTCGCCGGCGGACCACTGCTCGACCTGGGCACGTACGACGCGTCGTTCATTCACTTCGTTCTCGGCGCGCCCACGTCGGTCACCGCCGTCGGGCAGCCCGCCAACGACGAACTGAACGGTCAGGTGTCCGCGATTCTGACCGACGGCGACGGTAACCACGCCGTCATGAACACGACGATTCTGAGTGACACCCCGACCGTCGCCGTGGTCTGTGGTCGCGACGCGACGCTGACCGTCCACGGTCCGTTCTTCATGCCCGGTTCGTTCACCCTCGCGATCCGCGGTGGCGAGACGATCGTCTACCGCGAGGACAAGGGCCTACAGGTCGACGGTCTGCACTTCGCTGCCGTCGACGCCGCTCGCGCGATCTCCGAGGGTCGGCTCGAGTCGGAGGTCCACACGATCTCCGACGCCGTCGAGACGCTGGCGATCGTCGACAGCATCCGCGAGCAGCTCGGCATCACAGGCGGGCCGTTCCAGCGCTAGCGCGCACCTGCACCTGCACGTGCAGGAAATACACAGCCCTCTGCGTATTTCCTGCACGCGGTTGTTCACGCCGGCGTATTGAACCTGGTCACGACATGGATCTGCGACCGCTCGTCGACCATGCCGTCGAGCCCGCCGCCCGCCTGCATCAGCAGCCGGCACGCCCGCCGCGCATCGGCCCTGAGGTCGTGGTGGAGTACGGCCGACAACGCACCCGACCGCAGTAGCGGCCGATTGTCGCTGTCGAGGTCGTGCGCGACGAACACCCGGCAGCGACGACCCGCACGTTCGAACGCGCGCACGGCACCGGTGTTCCCGCCCCCGATCGAGTAGACGGCCTCGATGTCCGGATGCGCCGACAACGCAGCGTCGACGAGCTTCTCGACGGTCTCGTCGAGCCCCTCGCTGTCGGTGATCTCGACGACGCGACGCCGATTGGCGTCGCCCTGTTCGCCTCCGAGCGAGCGCAACGTGCTGCGGAACCCTATCTCGCGCTCCCCCTCGTTGCGAAAGATGTTGCTGGTCAGGATGATCAACACCGACGCATCGGAGTCCCCGAGCCAACTGTCCACGAGATACGCCGCCGTCGCCCCGGCTGCACGGTTGTCGATTCCGACGTAGTCGAGACGCTTGCTCGCCGGCACGTCCGTCACGTAGGTGACCACCGGAATGCCGAGGTCGACGAGACGGTCGATCGCCGCGACGACGTCCGGATCGTCGGGCGCCTTGACGATGACACCGTGCGATCCCCGGGCCGTGAACTTTCCCAGCGTGTCGACCATCGCCGCCACCGACTCGGTCTCCCTGAAGTAAAACCTGCATCGCACGGCCGCGGGCGCGAGCATCGGTAGTTCCGCCTCGAGCGCCGCACGGAACTCGGCCGAGAATCGCGCCGGGGTCTGCATGACGACGTCGAACAGGAATTTTCGACCGTTCAGTCGCAGTTGCGAACGCTGCTTGTCCAGATCCGAAATCGCCTGCTGCACTTCGGATCTCGTATTCGCGCGCACGCCGGGGCGGTCGTGGAGGACACGGTCGACGGTCGCCTCGCTCAGCCCGGACTGCTGCGCGATCTCGCGAACCTTGTACCGATGCGCCACGGGCGCCCTCCTGAGGCGTTTTTGATGGTGTCTGCCGGTTGATAGTACGGCAGGACGCCGTCAGACTCGGTGTACCCGAATTTCTTCTTTCCCTTGTGAGGACCACACTGATGGGCGTTACCATCGGCGTCGTCGGCCTCGGCCGCATCGGCGCATTCCATACCGAAACACTGAGCACGTTGGCAGGTGTCGGCGGCCTCGTCGTCACCGACGAGCGACCCGCCGTCACAGAATCCGTCGCCGCCAAGTTCGACGCCAAGGCCGTCGACAGCGCGGACGCGCTGCTGAAATCCGGCGTCGACGGTGTCGTCGTCGCAGCCGCGACGCCCGCGCACGCATCGCTGGTGCTCGCCTGCGTCGACGCGGGAATCCCCGTCTTCTGCGAGAAGCCGCTCGCGGCGACACCCGGCGAGAGCCTCGCCGTCGTCCAGGCCATCGAGTCGAGCGACGTCCAGGTCCAGATCGGATACAACCGCCGATTCGCACCCGCATTCGCCGCGGCGAAGACCGCTGTCGACGCCGGCGAACTCGGCTGGTTGCACACCGTGCGTTCGACGACGCTCGACCCTGCTCCCCCGCCGCTCGACTACGTCGCCGTGTCCGGTGGGATCTTCCGCGACTGCAGCGTCCACGACTTCGACATCGTGCGGTGGATCGTCGGTCACGAGGTCGCCGAGGTCTACGCGGCAGGCTCCAACCAGGGCGATCCGGCGTTCACCGAGTACGGCGACGTCGACACCGCCACGGCGACGCTCACGTTCGAGAACGGCACCATCGGCGTCGTGTCGAACACGCGCTACAACGCACGCGGTTACGACTGCCGCCTCGAGGTCCACGGCTCGGCCGACGCCGTCGTCGCGGGCTGGGATGAGCAGGTCCCCGTACGCAATCTCGAAGCGGCAGCGACGTTCCCGAACGGTACGCCGCACAGTTTCTTCATGGACCGCTTCACGTCGGCGTACCAGGTCGAACTCGGCGCGTTCGTCGACATGGCGGCCGGTCGCATCGAATCTCCCTGCACCGCACGCGATGCGCTCGAAGTGGCCTACATCGCCGAGGCCGCGACCCTGTCCCTGCAACAGCACCGCCCGGTGCGAATCGACGAGGTACGACTGTGACCACTTCCGCTGACATCCGCATTGCAGGCGCACCCATTTCCTGGGGTGTCTGCGAGGTCCCCGGCTGGGGTTACCAGATCGACTCCGACCGCGTCCTGACCGAGATGCGCGACGCCGGGCTCACCGCCACCGAGGTCGGCCCCGAGGGCTTTCTGCCCGCCGATCCGAACGAGCTCGCCGCCACGCTCGACAAGTACAGCCTGAAGTCCGTCGGCGGATTCGCACCGGTACTGCTGCACCACGCGCATCACGATCCCGTTCCCGGCATCGCACCGCTTCTCGACGCGTTCATCGCCTCCCGGGCCGAGGTCCTCGTCCTCGCCGCGGCGACCGGCGCCGACGGCTACGACTCGCGTCCCGAACTCGACGACGCACAGTGGGACACGTTGCTGCGCAACCTCGATCGTCTGCAGGAAGCTGCGGCCGAACGTGGCATCCGCGCCGTGCTGCACCCGCACGTCGGCACGATGATCGAGAAGCGCGACGAGGTGTACCGCGTCCTGAACGGCTCGACCATCCCGCTGTGCCTCGACACAGGACACCTCCTCATCGGCGGCACCGATCCGCTGGACCTGGTGGAGGCACACGCGTCGCGCATCACGCACGCGCACCTGAAGGATGTGGACGCCGCACTCGCCGCGCGCGTACAAGCCGGCGAACTCACCTACACCGAGGCCGTCGCGCAGGGCATGTACACCCCGCTCGGGACCGGCGACGTGAACATCGCGCGCGTGGTGAACGAGCTGCTCGACGCAGGCTTCGACGGTTGGTTCGTGCTCGAGCAGGACACCATCCTCGCCGAGGAGCCCGCAGGCGCCGGACCTGTGTCCGACGTCATTTCCAGCGTCTCCTACCTCAGAAGCGTCGTGGAAGCCCGGGTAGCCTCGTCCGCGTGAATCAACTAAGGATCGGCGTCCTCGGCGCGTCTCGCATTGCCGAAGAAGCGATCGTCGAACCCGCGAATACTCTCGGACATCGTCTTGTCGCGTGCGCTGCACGCGACAAGACGCGTGCCGAGGTGTTCGCCGAGAAGTACGGTGTGGAGCGGGTTCTCGACTCCTACCAGGCCGTCATCGACGATCCCGAAGTGGACGTGGTCTACAACCCGCTCGCGAACTCCCTCCACGCGCCGTGGAACCTCGCGGCGGTCGAGGCGGGCAAACATGTGCTGACGGAGAAGCCCTTCGCACGCGATCGCACGGAGGCGTTCGCCGTCGCGGAAGCCGCCCGAGAGGCGAATGTCGTTGTGATGGAAGGCTTTCACTACCTGTTCCATCCGGTGACGCAGCGACTGCTGCAGGTGGTCGAGGACGGCACACTGGGCGACCTCCGCCATATCGACGTCGTCATGCGCATGCCCGCACCGGAGCCGGGCGACCTACGATGGTCGCTCGACCTCGCAGGCGGCGTGATGATGGATCTGGGGTGCTACGCTCTGCATGCGCTGCGGGCCTTCGGCCGATTCGCGGGCGGCGCACCGACCATCGGCGCAGCCAAGGCCGTCGAACGATTCCCGGGCGTCGACGAATCGATCGATGTCGAACTCGAATTCCCCAGCGGCGCAACGGCTGTGTCCCGCAACTCGATGATCGACGAGGACTACCTGTTCACGCTCCGTGTCATCGGGTCGAAAGGCGAGGCGTTCGCGCACGATTACATCAAGCCCAACAAGGACGATCGGGTCACCGTCACGGTCGGATCCGACACCCGCGTCGAACATCTCGGCACGCGGTCGTCGTACACGTATCAGTTGGAGGCGTTCGCGGATCACCTGCAGAACGGGACACCCCTGCCGATCGGGCTCGACGACGCCGTCGACAACATGACGATGATCGACGACGCGTACCGCGCCGCCGGAATGTCGCCCCGCTGAGGTTCGGCTCCCCCGTGCGCATGTGCGTACGGGGGAGCTTCGGGTCGCCCGCTCAGGCGCCCGGCTTCACCCAGCTCCCCGACGCGACCGAGCGCGTCATCGCGTCGAGCACCTGCGCGCTGCGCACCGCATCCCAGATCGTCGCGCCGACCGGCTTGCCGTCGGCGATGGACTGCAGGAATCGCTTGGCTTCAACGACCTTCAGATCGTCGTAGCCCATGGACGACGCGGATCCCGGCTGGAACGCGCCGTATTCACCCTGCTTCGGGCCGACGAAGATCGTCGACACCGGCTGATCCTGGTACCGGTCACCGACACTGAGGCCCAGTTCGCCGAGGCGCCGGAAGTCCCAGAAGACAGCACCCTTGGTGCCGTGGATCTCGAAGCCGTACGCGTTCTGCTCGCCTACCGACACGCGGCTCGCCTCGAGCGTCGCGCGCGCACCCGATGCCAGACGCACCTGGCTGCTGACGTAGTCCTCGTTCTCCACGGGTCCGAGCTCGCCACCGGTCGCGAGGGCATGGCCGCTGGTTGCGCCCGTCGGCTTCGCACGCTGCGGCACGAAGATCGCGGTGTCGGCGACGAGAGAGTCGATGTCTCCCAACAGGTACCAGAGCAGGTCGGCGCCGTGCGACGCGAGATCGCCCAGCACACCGTTACCGCCGCGTGCCCGTTCGAAGCGCCAGCTGAGCGCGCCGTCCGGGTGCGCCGCGTAGTCGCTGAAGAACCGGAAGCGAGCGTGGGTGACGGTACCGATCTCGCCGGCCTCGATCAGTGCCTTCGCCTCTTCGACGGCCGGGGCGTTGCGGTAGTTGAAGCCTACTGCGGTCTGCACACCTGCCTTGTCCGCGGCGACGGCGACAGCGCGGGCGTCGTCCTCGGACAGGCCGACCGGCTTCTCGATCCAGATGTGCTTGCCTGCCTCGACCATCGCGGTACCGATGGTGCGGTGCAGGAAGTTCGGGGCGGTGATCGACACTGCGCCGATGGACGAATCCTTCTCGATGTCGTGCCAATCGGTGGTCGACGTCTCGAAGCCGAATTGCGCGGCAGCCTCGTCGGCGCGGCCGGGCACCTCGTCGGCGACCGACGCGAGCACCGGAGTCAGCGCGAGTTCGGGATAGTGGTGGCGGATGCGCGCGTAGGCCTGCGTGTGCACGCGGCCCATCCAGCCGAAGCCGGCGACACCCACACGGATGTTCTGCGATGAACTCACTGGATCTGTCTCCTCACGAATACTGAACGCCCGGGATCCGAACATGGTTTTGGACCGGTCCAATCTGTACTAGAGTCTGCGTCACACGACGCCGACGTGTCAACACCGACCCTGCTAGCGTCTGACGAGACACCGCCGAGAAGGGACACGAACGTGGCGCAGCCGACCATTCGTACCGTCGCAGCGCACGCCGGTGTATCCAAATCGCTTGTCTCCCTTGTTCTCCGCGGATCCAGCTCGGTGAGCGAGGAAAAGCGGGCGGCTGTCGAGGACGCGATCCGCGAACTCGGCTACCGACCCAATCTGAGCGCGCGCAGCCTGACGCAGAATCGCACACACATCGTCGGAGTTCTCCTCAACGACCTACGCAACCCATGGTTCGTCGACTGCCTCGAGGGCATGAATTCGATACTGCAGCAACATGATCTGAAGATGTTCCTCGCCGACGGTCGTCTCGATCGCAGTTCCGACGAATCGTTCGTCCGCAGCTTCATGGACCTCCGCCTCGACGGTCTGGCTCTCGTCGGCACCCGACGGCCGACGCCTGCCATCGCCGAAGCAGCAGCGCTGATTCCGACGGTCGTCGTCGCCAGCCGCGACCTCGACTTCCCGGACGTGGACGTCGTCGCCAACGACGACGAACTCGGCACCCGCTTGGCCGTCGAACACCTTGTCGCACAGGGCCATCGACGCATCACCCACATCGCAGGAACCGGGGCCGTCGCCGACATCAGAGCGCAGAGCTATCGCGACGCCATGGTCTCGCACGGCCTGAAGCGGCACATTCGCGTCGAGCCCGGCGGCATGACCGAGGACGCAGGCCACGCGGCCTGCTCGCGCATCCTCGACGGACGGACGCGTCCCACCGCGATCTTCGCCGTCAACGACATCGTCGCGATCGGCGCGATGACCGCCTGCCAGGAACGCGGACTGTCGATTCCGCAGCAGGTGTCGATCGTCGGCTACGACAACACGTCCATCGCTCAGCTACGCCACGTCCGGCTGACGAGCGTCGAGAACGCGACGATCGAAGTCGGCGAGCGAGCCGCGACGGCGCTCGTCGATCGCATCGCCGATCCGGATCGCCCCGGCTCGCTGACGTTGGTGCCACCCGCGATTCAGGTGCGCGGGTCGACGGCCCCGCCGGCGCCATGACTCCCGGGCCCTGACTCCGGGGCCATGACTCCCGCGCATCGTTGGTCCACGGCAACTGTCTGTCGGATGCCACGGACCACCGATGCCGAAGAATGCGGCAAGGATCAGCGATCGACGACCGTCGTGTCGAAGTAGTACCGCGACGCACGGTAGGCGTGCGAGCCGAATTCGACGACGCTCCCCGAGTCGTCGAACGCCGTGCGGTGCATCGTGAGCAGCGGGGCCTTGTACTTCTCGTCGAGCAGCAGCGCCTCGTCGCGGTCGGCGGCCTTGGCTCCGATCCGCTGGCGTGCGAGGCGGATGTGCACGCCCCTCGTCCGCAGCGACTGATAGAGGCCGTGATGTTCGAGCTCGTCGGGATCGGGCGCGATCGACGACGGCAGGTGATTCGCCATCAGCGCCAACGGTTCTCCATTGGTGCTGCGAAGCCTGCGGATGGTGACGATCTCGGTGTCGGCGGAGATGTTGAGTTCGCGTGCGACCTCTTCCGACGGCGTCCCGACGTGGTAGTCGAGCAATTTGGTCGACGGGCTCTGCCCGGCGCGCGCGAGGTCGTCGAAGAGACTGGTGAGCTCGACGGGTCGATGCACCGGACTCTGGACGACCTGAGTGCCGACACCGCGCTTACGGACCAGCAGTCCCTTGTCGACGAGTTCCTGAATTGCACGACGCGTGGTCGGACGTGACAGATTCAGTCGTTTGGCAAGTGCCAGTTCGTTCTCGAACCGATCTCCCGGGGCCAACTGCCCGCCGAGAATGGCCGACTCGATCGCCTGCGCCAACTGGAAGTACAGAGGAACCGGGCTGCCTCGATCGAGCTCGACCGACAGCGGTGTGGCCACCGTCGAACTCGCGCCGCTCGTGGGCGCATCCGACGTCGACGCATTGGAAGCAGTCACTGTCCGGCTCCGTATCTCCTCGGGGGCGGTAAATCTACAGCCCGGCTTGATCGGAAGTGTAGGCGAACACTAACATCAGCATGACTGGAAGTAAGAATGTCAGGACAAAGTCTTGACATGGACATGTGGCCTGCAGCACAGTAGTAGGCGACAGCCCCTGCCTCAGAACCTCTCGACCGTCAGTCCCCAAACACCTTTGGAGTCGAACTTGAGCACCTCAGCCGATGCCACGACCACGGCCTTCGACGTCCTCGCCATCGGGCGCAGCGGCGTCGACATCTACCCACTGCAGACCGGTGTCGGTCTGGAGGACGTCGAGTCCTTCGGCAAGTTCCTCGGAGGAAGCGCGGCGAACGTCACCGTCGCCGCGGCACGCCTCGGACGGAAGTCGGCACTGATCTCGGGCGTCGGCAACGATCCCTTCGGGCGTTACGTCGCAGGCGAACTGGCTCGCTTGGGCGTCGACAACCGCTTCGTCGTCACGGACTCGCAGTTCGCCACCCCGGTCACCTTCTGCGAGATCTTCCCGCCCGACGATTTCCCGCTGTACTTCTACCGCAAGCCGTCGGCACCGGACCTGCAGATCCGTCCGGAGAACATCGACGTCGACGCCGTCAAGAACGCACGGCTGTACTGGTCTACCGTCACCGGCCTGTCCGAAGAGCCGAGCCGCAGTGCGCATTTCACCGCGTGGGAAGCTCGTGGCCGCGCACCGCTGACCGTCCTCGACCTCGACTACCGTCCGATGTTCTGGGAGACGACCGCCGCTGCGACCGAGCAGGTCCAGAAGGCGCTCCAGCACGTCACCGTCGCCGTCGGCAACAAGGAGGAGTGCGAGGTCGCCGTCGGCGAAACCGATCCGAACAAGGCTGCCGACGCATTGCTGGACCTGGGCGTCGAACTCGCCATCGTCAAGATGGGCCCGAAGGGCGTCATGGGCAAGACCAAGAACGAGACCGTCACCGTGCCGCCGAACTTCGTCGACGTCGTCAACGGCCTCGGTGCAGGCGACAGCTTCGGCGGATCGCTGTGCAACGGCCTGCTCGCCGAGTGGCCGCTCGAGAAGATTCTCCGTTACGGCAACGCGGCAGGCGCCATCGTCGCTTCGCGCCTGGAGTGCTCCACCGCCATGCCCACCGCGACCGAGGTCGCCGAACTCGCCGACAAGGCTGCTACGGAGTCCGTGAATGTCTGAGACCACCTTGACCCCCGCACCCGCTGCATCCAGCTACGCCGAGGTCACCGCGATCCGCGCAAGCGATCCGCAGGCCATCGAGCGTGCCTGGGCGACGCGTACGACGCGTGAGACCATTCGAGGCAACGGCCGGCTCATGATCGTCGCCGCCGACCACCCTGCCCGTGGCGCGCTGTCCGTCGGCTCGAACATGACGGCGATGAACAGCCGCACCGAGCTGCTCGACCGGCTGCGCACCGCACTCGCGAACCCCGGCGTCGACGGCGTCCTCGCCTCCCCCGAGATCCTCGACGACCTCGTGCTCCTCGGCGCTCTCGAGGACAAGGTCGTGTTCTCGTCGATGAACCGCGGCGGCCTCGCAGGCGCGTCGTTCGAGCTCGACGACCGCATGACCGCAGCGACCGCAGCCGCCACGGCCAAGGCGCGTATGAACGGCGCGAAGATGCTGACCCGCATCGCACTCGACGACCCGGGCACGCTGTCCACGATGACCGCCTGCGCCCAGGCCATCGACGAACTCGCCGAGCGTCAGCTCATCGCCATGGTCGAGCCGTTCCTGTCTCGCCGTGTCGACGGACGCGTCAAGAACGACCTGAGCACCGACGCCGTCATCAAGTCCATTCACATCACCCAGGGCCTCGGATCCACGTCCGCGTACACCTGGATGAAGCTGCCCGTCGTCGACGAGATGGAACGCGTCATGGACGCCACGACGCTCCCGACGCTTCTTCTCGGCGGCGACCCGCAGACCGCTCCGGAAGAGACCTTCGCCAGCTGGGCGAACGCGCTCGCGATCCCGGCCGTGCGCGGTCTGATCGTCGGACGCACCCTGCTGTACCCCAAGGACGGCGACGTCGCAGCCGCCGTCGCGACCGCAGTGAACATGGTGAGGTGACATGAACTCCGAGTACTACATCGCAGCAGGCGACGGAGCCAAGGACGGCTTCGACGTCGTCGTCACGCCCGAATCCGCGGGGTGGACCGAATCCAGCCTCTGGACACTGACTCTCGCCGCAGGGCAGTCCGTCGATCTGTCGTCGGGCCCCGACGAGATCATGGTCGTGCCGCTGTCGGGTTCGGCGACGGTCACGAGTGACGGCACGAAGTTCGAGCTCGCCGGCCGTGCATCGGTGTTCGACGGCCCGTCCGACTTCGCTTACGTCGGAAAGGATTCGGCCTACACCGTCTCCAGCACCGACGGCGGACGGTTCGCTCTCTGCGGCGCCCGCGCCGAGAAGAAGCTGCCGTTCCGCTACGTTCCGGCAGCCGACATCTCCGTCGAACTGCGCGGCGCGGGCAACTGCAGCCGACAGGTCCACAACTTCGGTACCGCCGACACGTTCGAGGCCGACTCGATCATCGCGTGCGAGGTGATCACTCCCGGCGGCAACTGGTCGTCGTACCCCGGCCACAAGCACGACGAGAACACCGAGCACGAGTCCGCGCTCGAAGAGATTTATTACTTCGAGATCGCGCCGGGCCCTGACCAGAGCAACGGATTTGGTTACCACCGCGTCTACGGCACACCGCAGCGTCCGATCGAGGTCCTCGAAGAGGTCCGCACCGGCGACGTCGTGCTGGTGCCGCACGGCTACCACGGCCCGTCCGTCGCAGCCCCGGGGTATCACATGTACTACCTGAACGTCATGGCCGGACCGGGCAAGGAACGGGCCTGGAACATCGTCGACGATCCCGAGCACACCTGGATCCGCGGAACCTGGGCAGACCAGGCCGTCGATCCGCGCCTGCCCCTCCACAGCTCTTCCACCAACACCGCATCCGAAGGAGCATGATCGTGGTGTCCACCGCGCCGATCTCGGCGAGCAAGACCGAAAACACCGAGGGCACAGTTCGTCTCACGGTGTCCCAGGCGACCGTCAAGTTCCTGGCGAACCAGTACGTGGAGCGTGACGGCGTTCGCACCAAGTTCTTCGCCGGCGCGTTCGGCATCTTCGGACACGGCAACGTCGCCGGCCTCGGCCAGGCGCTGCTGCAGGCCGAGATCGACGCCGTCGAAGCAGGCACCGACCCCGAACTGCCTTACGTCCTCGGGCGCAACGAGCAGGCCATGGTGCACAGCGCCGTCGCCTACGCACGCCAGAAGGACCGCCTGCAGACGTGGGCCGTCACGGCGTCCGTCGGCCCCGGCTCCACGAACATGCTGACCGGCGCCGCGCTGGCGACGATCAACCGCCTGCCCGTGCTGCTGCTTCCCGCCGACACGTTCGCCACCCGTGCGAGCGCACCCGTGCTGCAGGAGCTCGAACTCCCGTCCAGCGGCGACGTCACGGTCAACGATTCGTTCAAGCCGCTCTCGCGCTACTTCGACCGCGTGTGGCGTCCCGAGCAGCTGCCCGGCGCTCTGCTCGGTGCGATGCGTGTGTTGACCGATCCGGTCGAGACCGGCGCGGCCACCGTCGCCATCCCGCAGGACGTTCAGGCCGAGGCGTTCGACTGGCCCGAGTCGCTGTTCGCACCGCGTACCTGGCATGTCGCACGCCCGCTGCCGGAGAAGTCCGTCATCGCCCGTGCCGCCGAGGTCATCCGTACGGCGAAGAAGCCGATGATCGTCGCAGGCGGTGGCGTCATCTACTCCGGCGCGACCGACGCGCTGGCGTCGTTCTGCGAGAAGACCGGGATCCCGGTCGGCCAGAGCCAGGCGGGCAAGGGTTCGCTGAAGTACGACCACCCGCAGTCCGTCGGCGCTCTCGGCTCGACCGGTACGACGGCGGCCAACGCCCTCGCCACCGAAGCCGACGTCATCATCGGAATCGGCACGCGCTACAGCGACTTCACGTCCGCGTCGCGCACCGCGTTCAACAACCCCGACGTTCGCTTCGTCAACATCAACGTCGCGTCGATCGACTCGGTGAAGCAGGGCGGCATCTCGGTCGTGTCCGACGCTCGCGAAGCGCTGGAGGCTCTTGCGGTCGAATTGGGCGACTACACTGTTCCGTCCGAATACCGCACGCGTACAAGCGAACTCGCACAGGAGTGGGACGACACGGTGGCGTCGGTCTACAAGATCGAAGACCCGTCGGCACCACTGAACCAGAACCAGGTGATCGGTCTGGCCAACACGCTGTCCGATCCTCGCGACGTCGTGGTCTGCGCTGCAGGATCGATGCCCGGTGACCTCCACAAGCTGTGGCGCACACGCGATTCCAAGGGTTATCACGTCGAGTACGGCTTCTCCTGCATGGGATACGAGGTTGCCGGCGGCATCGGCGCCAAGATGGCCGAGCCCGATCGCGACGTGTTCATCATGGTCGGCGACGGCTCCTACCTCATGATGGCGACCGAACTGGTCACCGCCGTGCAGGAGGGCGTCAAGATCATCATGATCCTCGTGCAGAACCACGGATTCGCATCCATCGGTTCGCTGTCGGAATCCCTTGGCTCGCAGCGCTTCGGCACCGACTACCGCTACCGCGCGGAGAACGGCCGTCTGCAGGGAGACAAGCTGCCTGTGGATCTCGCTGCCAACGCAGCCAGCCTCGGCGTCGAGGTCGTCCGCGTGAACAACGGCTCCGAGTTCACCGACGCGGTCAAGGCCGCCAAGGCGAGCGAGACGTCCACCGTCATCCACGTCGAGACCGACCCGCTGATCGCGGCTCCGGACTCCGAGTCGTGGTGGGACGTCCCGGTCAGCGCGACCTCCACGCTCGAGTCGACGCAGACCGCGTACGCCACCTACGAGAAGTGGAAGAAGATCCAGCGCCCCTTCCTCCGTCCGTCCGGAAACTGACAGGAATCACCACACGATGAAGATCGCACTCGATCCCACCCCGTTCCACCACGATTTCTCGCTGCTGGAGCTGCCTCGTGTCGTGGCCGACCTCGGCTACGAGTACCTGCAGCTCACGCCGCACGTGGACATGATCCCGTTCTTCAACCACCCGAAGGCCGACGACGACCTGGTCGCCAAGTTCAAGAAGGCCTGCAAGGACGCCGGCGTCGGCATCGCCTCGGTGCTGCCCGTGCTGCGCTGGTCCGGCCCGGACGAGGACGCCCGCGAAGCAGCCGTACGGTACTGGAAGCGTGCCATCCAGATCACCGTCGACCTCGGCGTGAACGTCATGAACACCGAGTTCAGCGGACGCCCGGAGAAGGCCGAAGAGTCCGAGCGTGCGTTCTACCGTTCGATGGAAGAACTCGTTCCGATCGTCGAGCGTGAAGGCATCGACGTCCGAATCGATCCGCACCCGGACGATTTCGTCGAGGACGGCCAGGCGGCCATTCGCGTCATCCGGGGCATCAATTCGAAGAACTTCGGCATGGTCGTCGTCGCGTGCCACCAGTTCCACATGGGCGGAGATCTGCCAGGAATCCTGCGCACCGCAGGCGATCTCGTGCGCCTGGTGCACGTCGCCGACACGATGGACCACCACCGTTCGCACGGCCTGCGCTACATCACCAACCCGCCCGGAAACGCAGTACGCGTCCACCAGCACCTGAAGATCGGTGACGGCGACGTCAACTGGGACGAATTCTTCGGCGGCCTGGGCGAATTGGGCTTCTACGACAAGGAAGACACCGTGATGGTGTCGAGCGTCTTCGGAGAGAACGAGAACGCGCACGAAGTGTCTCGCTACCAGCTGAAGACGATGAACGAGTACATCGCAAAGTTCAAGAAGTAAGGACGGATATGAGCAACGTGATCAGCCACTGGCTGGACAACAAGGAATTCGCCGGCACCTCCGGTAACACCGCACCGGTCACCAACCCCGCTACCGGCGAGGTCACCGGACAACTGGCACTGGCCAATCTGGACGATGCCCGCACCGTCATCGACGCCGCCGCAGCCGCGTTCCCCGCCTGGCGCGACACCTCCCTCGCCAAGCGCGTACAGGTCCTGTTCAAATTCCGCGAACTCTTGAACGAACGCAAGGGCGAGTTGGCGGAAATCATCACCGCCGAACACGGCAAAGTACTCTCCGACGCATTGGGCGAAATCTCCCGCGGCCAGGAAGTCGTCGAATTCGCCTGCGGCATTCCGCATTTGTTGAAGGGCGGCTTCACCGAGAACGCCTCCACCAAAGTCGACGTCTACTCCATCCGCCAACCCCTCGGCCCCGTCGGCATCATCTCCCCCTTCAACTTCCCCGCCATGGTCCCGATGTGGTTCTTCCCCGTCGCCATCGCCGCCGGCAACACCGTCGTACTCAAGCCGTCGGAAAAAGACCCCACCGCCTCCATCTGGATCGCGAACCTCTGGGCCGAAGCAGGCCTGCCCGCAGGCGTGTTCAACGTCCTCCAAGGCGACAAGCTCGCCGTCGACGAACTCCTCGAGAACAAGAAGATCAAAGCGATCTCCTTCGTCGGCTCCACCCCCATCGCCCAATACGTGTACAGCGTCGGCACCGCGAACGGTAAACGCGTCCAAGCGTTGGGTGGCGCGAAGAACCACGCCATCGTCCTGCCCGACGCCGACCTCGACCTCGCCGCCGACGCCATGGTCAACGCCGGCTTCGGCTCCGCAGGCGAACGCTGCATGGCCATCTCCGCACTCGTCGCCGTCGGCGACATCGCCGACGACCTCGTCGCGAAAATCGTCGAACGCACCACCCCCCTCGTCACCGGCGACGGCACCAAGAACTCCGACATGGGCCCCCTCGTCACCCAGGCCCACCGCGACAAAGTCGCCTCCTACGTCGACGCAGGCGAAGCAGCAGGCGCCACCATCGTCGTCGACGGCCGCCAAGTCCAGCCCGACGGCGGCAAGGACGGATTCTGGCTCGGCCCCACACTGATCGACAACGTCACCACCGACATGTCGATCTACACCGACGAAATCTTCGGACCCGTCCTGTCCGTCGTCCGCGTCGACAGCTACGACGAAGCCCTCCAACTGATCAACGACAACCCCTACGGCAACGGCACCGCCATCTTCACCAACGACGGCGGCGCAGCACGCAGGTTCCAGAACGAAGTCGAGGTCGGCATGGTCGGCATCAACGTCCCCATCCCCGTCCCCATGGCCTACTACAGCTTCGGCGGCTGGAAGAACAGCCTCTTCGGCGACACCCACGCCCACGGCACCGAAGGCATCCACTTCTTCACCCGCGGCAAAGCCATCACCAGCCGCTGGCTCGACCCCAGCCACGGCGGCATCAACCTCGGATTCCCCGAAAACAGCTGACACCCCCACGTGCGCGCGAATGTATAGCCCGCTATACATTCGCGCGCACGAGGCGTAGCCCTGGGGAGTAAGTTCGGTGAGTCGGCGGCATACACCGAACTCCGAGTCCTAGGGTAGTTCGCGATGAGAACGATTTTCCGGGCGGCAGCGGCCCTGACTGCTACGGCGCTGCTGTTCGCAGGCGGCGGACCAGCACTCGCTCAACCTCCGGTCCAGCCTCCGAACGAGACGACCACCACGCCGTTCACGACGCCGAACACCGACGACTGCCCGTACGCGGCGTCGCCTCCCCCGGCGATCGATCTGTCCGAGATCCCCGCACCCGGCGATCCGACGCCGGAGCCCCTTCCGGTCCCCGCGGTGCCAGTCGGCGGTGACGCTCTGGCCGCGTGCGGCACGATCACCCCCGACGGTGCAGGTCCGCTACCGGCCGACATCTCGGCGACCGGCTGGGTTCTGTCCGATCTCGACACCGGCGACGTCATTGCCGCCAAGGATCCGCACGGACGCTATCGACCGGCGAGCACCATCAAGATCCTGCTCGCGTTGGTCGCTCTCGACGAGCTCGACCCGAACACGACGATCGTCGCCTCCGCCGACGACGCCAATGCCGAGGGCAGCGCTGTCGGCATCGGAACGAACGGCGTCTACACCAACTTCCAATTGATGCAGGGACTCGTCATGGCGTCGGGCAACGACGCGGCGCACGCTCTCGCTGCACAGATGGGCGGCGACGCGGCAACCGTCGCCAAGATGAACGCGAAAGCGAAAGAACTGGGCGCCCTCGATACGCGCACCGCGACGCCGTCAGGCCTGGACGGACCCGGAATGTCCAGTTCTGCATACGATCTCGCCTTGTTCTTCCGGGAAGCGATGCGGAACCCGATGTTCGCGCAACTGATCTCCACGGAGACGGTCGAATTTCCGGGCTTTCCCAAGGACCCGACGATTCCCGACGATCAGGATCGCCCCGGCTTCACGTTGTCCAACGACAACCAACTGCTCTACAACTACGAGGGAGCGCTGGGAGGGAAGACCGGCTACACCGACGACGCACGTCAGACGTTCGTCGGAGGCGCGGAACGCGGTGGCAGACGGCTCGCGGTCACGATCATGAAGGGCGACGTCCTGCCGATCCGCCCATGGGAGCAGGCTGCTCGGCTTCTCGATTACGGATTCGCGACGGCTCCCGGCACCAGCGTCGCTGAGCTGGTCGACGCGAATTCGGTGGGCGCCGTGAGCAGTACGCGTCCGACGCCGCAGAGCCCGACCCTGGCTGCCCCACCTGACAACGCCACCCAGCGAGCCACCGCGGCCGACGACGGTGGCAGTGACACGACTGCGCTCCGCATCGGAATCGGCGTGGTCGGAGGCATCGTCGTCCTGGCCCTTCTGATCGGTGCGCGCCGACTCAATCGACGACCATGAGGTTCAGCGCCGTCGGCCGAGGAACCCTCCCAGACCCACGACGGCAAGCGCACCCGCGCCGACCAGAGCGAGTCCGCCCTTGACCGTCGGTCCGTTGTTGACCTCGAGACGCGGTGCGATCACGGCCGAATCCGGTGGCGGAACGAACGCCAACGCCAACGCCTCCCGGGTCGTGGCCGCGAAGGCGGTGGCGAACAGGATGAACCGCGACGTCGTGAAGACGAATACGAGCAGACCGATGATCGGGCCGAACACCACTCCAGCTGGGCCGGACGTCACCGACGCGAGGTAGATGGCCGCGATCTGTTTGAAGATCTCGAATCCGACGGCCGCCAACAGGCCGCCCTTCAAGGCGCTGCGGAACGGAACGGGCTCGCGGGGCAGCCGCGAGATGACCCAGGTGAACACCAACCACGATGCAACGATGGCCAGAACCACCGACACGATGCGTAGGAAGACCCCGACGCCGGGCGCATTGTCGAGTTTGACGAGTTCGAGAATGCCACGCATGACGCCGCTGCCGTTCAGCGCCGACAGTCCCAACGACACCGCCGCCGCGAGACCGAGCCCGAGCAGAGCAGCGAAGTCGCGCAGCTTGGTCGACAGGAATCCGCCCTGCTCATGCGTCGACTCCCACATCGCGGTCAATGCGGCACGCAGGTTGGCCACCCAGCCGAGTCCCGCGTACAGCGCACCGAGCAGACCGATGATGCCGACGCTGGTGCGCGACTCGATGGCCGTGTCGACGAGCGAATTGACCGTGTCGCCGAGGCTTCCGGGAATGTTGTCGGTGATCTGCTTGCGAATCTCGTCGAGCCACTCGGGATGGCCGACCAGCACGAAGCCGGCGACGGCGAAGGCCACCATCAGTAGCGGGAACAATGCCAGGACGCTGAAATACGTCATCCCGGCGGCGTAGTAATCGCCCTTCTGAGACTGATAGCGCGACGCAGCACGCACCGTGTGGTCGAACCACGGCCACTTCGCACGACGCTCCGCAAGGATCGCTTGGAAGTCGGGAACGACAATCACCCTCTCGCTGTCAGGCCCTCACTGCCAACGAGCCCGCTGTCAGGAGAGCGGAGCCAGGAACCCCACCCGGTCGTACACCTGCGCCAACGTGCGTGACGCTACCTCTCGGGCCCGATCCGCACCGTCGGCGAGGATCTTGTCCAGTTCGGCAATATCGGACATATACCCGTCGACCCTAGCCTTAAGCGGCGTCACGAACTCGGTCAACACGTCCGCGGTGTCGGACTTGAGGTCGCCGTAACCCTTGCCGGCGTACCCAGCGACGAGCTCGTCGATCGTCCGATCCGACAGCGCAGACTGAATGACCAGAAGATTGCTGACGCCCGGCTTGGCAACGGGATCGAAGACGATGTCGCGTTCGTTGTCGGTGACCGCCGACCGCAACTTCTTCGCCGTCACCTTCGGATCGTCGAGGAGGTTGACGATGCCCGCCGGGTTGGACCCCGACTTGCTCATCTTCGCGGTCGGCTCCTGCAGGTCGAAGATCTTTGCGGTGCCCTTGATGATGTGTGCCTCGGGCACGAGGAACGTCTTCTTGAACCGGGTGTTGAAGCGCTGCGCCAGGTCACGCGTCAGTTCGAGGTGCTGACGCTGATCCTCGCCGACGGGCACGAGGTTGGGGCGGTAGAGCAGGATGTCGGCAGCCTGCAGGATCGGATACGTGAACAGACCGACGGTCGTCTGATCACGACCCTGCTTGACCGACTTGTCCTTGAACTGCGTCATCCGCCCGGCCTCACCGAAACCGGTGAGGCAGTTGAGGACCCAGGCGAGCTGGGCATGTTCGGGAACCTGGCTCTGCACGAACAGCGTCGAACGCGACGGATCGATGCCGACGGCCAGCAATTGCGCCGCCGCGATGCGGGTGCGCTGCCGCAGGGCCTTCGGATCCTGCGGAACGGTGATGGCGTGCAAATCCGGGATGAAGTAGAACGCGTCGTAGTCCTCCTGCAACGCCACCCACTGACGCACGGCACCCAGGTAGTTGCCGAGGTGGAACGAGTCCGCCGTCGGCTGGATGCCGGACAGAACGCGCTGACGCGGTCCCTGTGGAGTGTCGGATTGTGCGGGGGAAGACATGGTCACGATCTTTTCACGTCCCGGCAAGCCGATTCTCAGCGGTACCGAACGGTGACAGGCGCATGATCGGACCACCGCTGGTCGTACGCGTCGGCACGTTCGGTGACGGCTTCCTTCGCACGTTCGGCGAGCGTGCGCGTCGCGAACTGGTAGTCGATGCGCCAGCCTGCGTCGTTGTCGAACGCCTTGCCGCGGTACGACCACCAGCTGTACGGACCTTCGACGTCCGGGTGCAGCTGACGCACGACGTCGGTCCAGTGCGCGCCGTCCGCCAGCAGCGCAGAGACCCATTCGCGCTCCTCCGGGAGGAACCCGGAATTCTTACGGTTGGTCTTCCACGCCTTCAGGTCGTTCTCGGTGTGCGCGATGTTCCAGTCGCCGCAGACGACGAGGTCACGATCGGCCGACGTGGCTGCCGACGCGGCCGCGTCGAGGTACGCCGCGAACGCCGCCATGAACCGTTCCTTCTCCTCCTGACGCTCGGTACCGACCTCGCCCGAGGGGAGATAGAGACTCGCGACGGTGACGTCGTCGAAATCGGCTTCGATGTAGCGCCCGGACTCTGCGAACTCGGCAGCATCCGCATCGGCACCGATACCGACTCGGACGGCGTCCGGTGCGGTGCGCGACAGGATCGCGACACCGTTGCGTCCCTTGGCCGACGGCTCGGCCGACGCCAGATGCCACCCGGCGTCGAGCGCCGGAGCCAGGGCCTTCGTCAACTCACCGTCGTTCGCGCGTGTTTCCTGCAAACAGATGACGTCTGCGTCGGTGGTCTCGAGCCACGGCAACATTCCCTTGCGGGCAGCAGCGCGGATTCCGTTGACATTGACAGTGGAAACGGTGAACGGGGAGTCAGTCACGTCCCGCACCGTAGCGGAGACCACCGACAGACCGGCAATCGCGAACGTCGTCCAGACGTCGATCCCGTCGGCTTTCCCTGTGGAAGACCCTCACCGCACCGACGGGCATGGAAGAACCGGGCGCCCGTCCAGAACGGTGCGCGCACGGGAGTCGGCGACGTTCCATTCGTTCCAACGTCGAGGCTCGACGCGCGGCAGGACGCAACTGCGGTACGGCTCGGGCAGGCGATCGAGTTCGCCCGTCGCATCGGCGGACAGTTCGGCGAGATATCGGGTGTCGATCTCGCCTGTCTCGACGAAGCGATCGACGTTGTGCCGGGCGACGTACGCGTCGGGGTTCAGCAGCGCGAGACCGAGAACCGTGGCGACGACGGCGACACCCACCGCGCGTGGCAGCCAGCGGCCCGACATGGACACACCCGCGATCAGCACGAGAACGAACACGCCGCCCAGCAGTAACTCGACCGCGGTGACGAACAGCCGCAACGTGGTGTAGCCGTACTGCTCCTCGTACAGCGACATCCGGTGCAATGCCGACGCGACGACGACGAGCGACAGTAGACACAGCGCACCGAGAAGGGCCCGCAGCACGACGCGATCGCGTCGAGTCTCTCGCGACGCCTTCCGAACGGTGACTGCGAGGACGACCAGCGTCAGTCCCGTCACGGTGAGCAGCTGCCAGAAGCCCTGCCTGGCGTACTCGGCGTTGGTCAATCCGTCGGTGACGAGCACGTGCTCTTGTCCCCCGAACAACGTAGCCGCCTGTACCGCGACGAACACACAGAACACGGCGACGAGCGCGCCGAGAGGAATTGCCCACTCCCACAACCGAACACGCGAGCGCGGTTTGCGGGCGAAAACATCGAACCGTGGCGGATGTCCGACGACGTACGCAGCCGTCAGCGCAGCGAGCGTCACGAGAGCGAACAGCACGGTCCGCGCCACGACGACGTCCGATCGCCACCGTGGTGTCACGGCATCGACCGCCCGCGCGAACACCGGGTCCGCTCCGGCGAACAAGGTCACGAACACGACGACGAGCACAGCCGTCGTCGCGAGAACTGCCACGACCCGACCTGCACGCAGCTCGCCGGCCCGCACGTCTCTGGCACCTCGCGAGCACCACCGGTACAGACGCGCCGGCACGAAGAGCGGTACGAGCGCGCCGAGTGCAAGACCGATCCACGTACGCCCGCGGCACGCGACGGCGCCTGCGACGATCACGGCCAGCCACAGCGACAGCGTCACCAGCCACTCGGACGTCCGGAACGCCGCGACCGAGACGAGCGCAAGTACTGCCGCTGCTCCGGCAACGCCCCATGCGGTCGGACGACGTCGCGCTGCGACGAGCACGACGCCGGTGACGGCTATAGCGGTGAGCGGATAGGCGATGCCTGGGGCACCCAGGAGAATCGCCCCTGCGACGCCCGCGGCGATCGCCGCCAGCAGCACACGGGGCGACGCCGCGCGATAGGCCCGCCTGGGCCAGACGCGCGGGGGCCACAGCGATTCCATGGGTGTACGGGTGACAGCTTTCGGTTCCACGTCGACGATCACGGCACGACCTTTCTGTTGCGGGCACGACGAGATGAACGCAGGAGCCCTGCGTCGGATTCGGAGAACTGTTGCCTTGTAGGGAGATCAGGCGTGTGGGACGGTGACGCGAATGCGGCACCCAGGACTGCGGTCGAGGACCTCGATCGTCCCGCCGTGCAGCTCCGTCGCCCATCGAGCGATAGCGAGCCCGAGGCCGGTACTGCCGTCGGTTGCGCCACCCCGGGTGAATCGGTCGAACACCGAAAGTCGTTCCTCGGGAGCGATTCCGGGGCCGGCGTCGGCAACCTCGAGGTGCAGCCCGGCCGACGTCGCGCGTGCGGACACCGTCACCTCCGACCCTGCCGGTGCGTGCCGGACCGCGTTCTCGACGAGATTGGTGACAACCTGCGTCAGCCTGGATCTGTCGGCCGTCACGGTCAGGTCAGCAGGATCGACATCGGCACGTACACAGGCATATTCGACGGTCACCTCGTCGAGAAAGGAGCCGACGGCGAAGGACTCGGGGCGCAGCGGCAGCACTCCCCCTTCGAGCCGAGACAGGTCCAACAGCTCGGTCACCAAATCGCCGAGCCGCTCGGTCTGCCGGAGCGCGAGCTCCAACGACGTTCGGTCAGGCGCGGTGACGCCGTCGACCATGTTCTCCAGCACGGCTCGCAGTGCGGCAATCGGTGTCTTGAGTTCGTGCGAGACGTTGCCGATCAGTTCTCGTCGATACGTATCGGCAGCTTCGAGATCGTGAGACATGGTGTTGAACGCCGCCGCGAGCTGTCCGACCTCGTCACGTGACGTGGCGCGCACCCGCGTCGAATAGTCCCCGCGCGCCATGGCTTTCGCGGCCGACGTCATCTCACGCAACGGCGACGTCATGCCGTGCGCCAACACCTGCACCGCAACCAACGACATGACCAGCGCCGCCACGAGGGCGTACCTGAACTGCCATCCCGCGCCGATCCAGAACACGACGCTGGCGACGACCAACACGACGCCGACGATCAGCGAGACCTTGAGTTTGAACGAGGTCAGTGCGTCGAGCGGCCGCGGAATCGTGCGCGTCATCGCGGCACGTCCAACGCATACCCGACGCCGTGGACGGTTCGGATCATGTCGCCACCGATCTTGCGACGCAACGCTTTGACGTGACTGTCGACGGTTCGGCTGCTGGCAGAATCTCCCCAACCCCACAGTTCGGCGAGCAACGTCTCGCGGGTCACGGCCGCACCCGGACGATGGGACAGAAACGCAAGAATGTCGAATTCGGTACGCGTCAAATGTATTTCGTCGCTTCCATGGCACACACGCCGAGCCTGGTGGTCGATTCGAATGGGGCCGAACGACAGTGCCGTCGCCGACGCGTTTCGATTCGCGCGACGCACGAGCGCGTGAACACGAGCGACGAGTTCTCGCATGCTGAACGGTTTGGACAGGTAGTCGTCGGCGCCGACACCGAGCCCGACGAGCATGTCGGTCTCGTCGGACTTCGCGGTGAGCATCAGCACCGGTACGGGACGGTCGGCCTGAATGCGCCTGCACACCTCGAGCCCGTCGAACCCCGGAAGCATGACGTCGAGAACCACCACGTCGGGATCGACGCGCGCGCATGCCTGCACGGCCGACGGCCCGTCCCCTGCCGTCACGACGTCGAAGCCCTCGCCGCGCAGGCGTGCCGCGAGCGCGTCGGAGATCGTCGGTTCGTCGTCGACGACGAGCACGGTGCGGTTCATGTTCACGACACTAGAGGGCCGTCATGGAGGAGTTCGGCAGGAAATGTGGAGGTTCCGTGAAGATCGACACCACGTGAACGTTAGGGTCGGCTACCCTTAGCCGTCACTCATCCTCCGAAAGGGACCTCGATGGTCGGATCCGCCCGTTCGTTCCAGATCGCCACCGTTGCCTTCGCGGCTGCGCTGGTGCTGTCCGCGTGCTCGACCCCGTCCGACGACGGTGAAGCCGACGCGGCGGTCGCCGGAAACGGCGCCTTCCCGGTCACCGTCGAGCACGCGTTCGGTGACACGACGATCACCGCCGAGCCGACGCGCGTCGTCGTCGCCGGGTACACCGAGCAGGACACGGTGCTCGCCCTCGGCGTGACACCCGTCGCCGTCACCGAGTGGTACGGCGAACAGCCGTATGCGACATGGCCGTGGGCGCAGGAAGCATTGGGCGACGCCACACCCGAGGTCCTCAGCGCCGACGACGGCTTCCAGTACGAACGCATCGTCGCCCTGGACCCGGACCTGATCATCGCAACCAACGCCGGACTCGACCGCGACAGCTACGACAAACTGTCCGAGATCGCACCGACGATCGCGCACTCGGGCCAGTACACGCAGTACTTCGAACCGTGGGACGTCCAGGCTCGCAACATCGGCAAGGCGCTGGGCAAGGCGAACGAGGTCGACCAGCAGATCGACGCCGTCGAGCAGAAGTTCGAGGCCGCCAGGGCCGAGCACCCCGAGTTCGTGGGAACCAAGGCGATCTTCCTGCAGAACGCGTTCTACGACGGCGCAGCCATCGCGTACCAGAACGGACTCAGCACGGACTTCCTGACGGACCTCGGGTTCGTCGTCCCGTCGGAGATCGATCGATACGCACCACCGGAAGGCGGCGGTCAGGCCGCCATCCCGCTGGAGAACCTGTCGGTGCTCGACACCGCGGACGTGCTGCTGTGGGGAACCGAGAAGCCGGAGGATCGCACCGCGCTGGAGCAGGAGCCCGTGTACCGAAACCTCGATGCCGTCGAGGAGGACAAGTTGGTCTTCACCGACGGCATCACAGCAGGGGCGATCTACTTCACGTCGCTGCTGAGCTTGCCGTACGTGGTCGACAAGTTGACGCCCGCATTCGCGAGCACGCTCGCCGGGGACGGCGCGGCCACGACCAGCAGCTAGCCCCCGCGGGCGACGCTAAGCAGCTGCGGAACCATCCGCACGCACAGCCTTGGCGTCGTCACGGCGCTGCATCCACATCGCGGTGGCGAGGACGCCGAGTCCGGCCACCGCGAGGATCGCACCCGCAGCGGCGGGCGCGGTGTACCCGAACCCGGCCGCGATGACCGCGCCGCCGAGCGCGGCACCGATGGCGTTCGCGAGATTGAACGCAGCGTGGTTCAGCGACGCCGCCAACGTCTGAGCATCGTCGGCGACATCCATCAGCCGAGTCTGCAGACCCGGGATGACCGAGGAACCCGACGCACCGATGAGGAACAACAGAACGAGCGCGGTGACCGAGTTGTGCGAGGCGATCACGAACAACGCGAGGAACACGGCCATGGCAGAAATCGAGACGAACGTACCGCGCAGTTGCAGCTTGTCCGCGATCCAACCGCCGAAGTAGTTTCCGGCGATCATGCCGAGTCCGTAGATCATCAGCGCTACCGGGACGAGACCCTTGGCCAGGCCCGAGACGTCGGTGAGCGTCGATGCGATGTACGTGTACACCGCGAACATTCCACCGAATCCGACCATGCCGACCAGCAGCGTCATCCAGACCTGGACGCGCCGGAGTGCACCCAACTCGGTGATCGGGTTCGTCGTCGGCATTCCGTCCAGACGCGGCATCCACATGATCAGCGCCGTGACCGTGAGTGCACCGATGACGGCGACGACGGCGAAAGCACTGCGCCATCCGAGGCTCTGGCCGAGCCACGTCGCCGCGGGCACGCCGACGACGTTCGCGATGGACAATCCCATCATGACCATGGCTACGGCTTTCGCGCGCTTGCCGGGCTCCGCGAGATGCGCGGCGACGAGCGCGGCGATACCGAAGTACGCGCCGTGCGGGAGTCCGGCGACGAACCGCGATGCGACCAACTCGTGGAAGCTCGGCGCGAACACCGTGCCGAGGTTGCCGAGCGTGAACGCGGCCATCAGCAGGATGAGCAGAAGCCTTCGCGGAACACGTGCGGCCAGCGTGGCGATCGCCGGGGCTCCGACGACGACACCCAACGCGTACGCAGAGATCATGTGGCCGGCGGACGGCTCGGAAATTCCCATCGACGACGCGACATCCGGCAGCAGACCCATCGATGCGAACTCGGTGGTTCCGATGCCGAAACCGCCGATCGACAACGCCACCATCGCGAGCCGTCTACTCGTGGAGTGCGGCCGCTTCTCGGTACTCAGGCCGTGAGACACCTTCGAACGCACGGCGCCGACATTCTTGGCGAGGGCGGAATCGGTGACAGACACAGCAGAACGACCTTGTCTCGAGAGGGGGAACGGAAGCATGAAGAAGGGACGGACCCTGGAGGGAACGTCCCTGCGATCCATTGTCGTCCCGCACGCAACGGATTTTCTTCTCGATCGGCGGTGATTGTGCTCACGGGACACTTATTCGCAGGTCACAGTGCACGATTTCGGAGTTCCGACGTCGCTATTCCTCCCGCCCGGGCGCACCGCTAGGATTCCAGCAGGTCATGAGCGCCAGCATCGAGCCCCGGCTTGCTGGCCGGCAACCCTCCAACCGCGGTGGGGTGCTCCGGGTGAAGACCTGGTTACTCGGTTGCAGAACGCAACCGAAGAACAAGCGCGGGTCCGCAGGACGGTCTTCAGGCCGACTCGGCGGGCCCACTGACCGGGCACGACTGGCCAGACGGGCACGACTGGACCGCGAAGGCCCCCGAGGAGGTTTGCATGTGTTGTTGTCTCGATAGGCCCCGCCCGGCCCTCGCATGCGAGTGCCGTTTCGAATTCTGCACATCCTTCGAAGACGGAGTATTCACGACATGACCGAGAACAACCCCGACGTAGTCGACGCCGCAGGCGCCCCGATCGAGGATCCGACCGCGTCCTGGAGTTTCGAGACCAAGCAGATTCACGTCGGCCAGAACGCCGACGGAGTCACCCGTGCGCGTGCTCTGCCGATCTACCAGACCACGTCGTACACGTTCGAGAACACCGACCACGCCGCCGCACTGTTCGGACTCGCCGAACCCGGCAACATCTACACCCGCATCATGAATCCGACGCAGGACGCCGTCGAGCAGCGCATCGCCGCGCTCGAAGGTGGCGTCGCCGCACTGCTGCTGTCGTCGGGCCAGGCCGCCGAGACGCTCGCCATTCTCAACCTCGCCGAGGCAGGCGACCACATCGTCTCCAGTCCGCGCCTGTACGGCGGCACGTACAACCTCTTCCACTACACACTCCCCAAGCTCGGCATCGAGGTCTCCTTCGTCGAGAACCCCGACGACCTCGAGCAGTGGAAGGCCGCGATCAAGCCGAACACCAAGGCCTTCTACGGCGAGACCATCTCGAACCCGAAGAACGACATCTTCGACATTCCCGGTGTCGCCGAGGTTGCGCACGCCAGCGGGATTCCGCTGATCGTCGACAACACGGTCGCCACCCCGTACCTCATCCAGCCGTTGACGTTGGGCGCCGACATCGTCGTGCATTCGGCGACGAAGTACCTGGGAGGCCACGGAACCGCGATCGCAGGCGTCATCGTCGACGGCGGCACGTTCGACTGGACGCAGGGCCGTCACCCGAATTTCACGACGCCCGATCCGAGCTACCACGGCGTCGTGTTCGCCGAACTCGGTGCGCCTGCCTACGCGCTCAAGGCTCGTGTGCAGCTGCTCCGCGACATCGGCGCGGCCGTGTCCCCGTTCAACGCCTTCCTCATCAGCCAGGGACTCGAAACGCTCAGCCTGCGTATCGAGCGCCACGTCGAGAACGCGCAGAAGGTCGCCGCGTTCCTCGAAGCACGCGAGGATGTCTCCAGCGTCGGCTATGCGGGTCTTCCGTCCTCGCCGTGGTACGAGCGAGGACAGAAGCTGGCACCCAAGGGACAGGGCGCGATCGTGTCGTTCGAACTGACCGGCGGCGTGGACGCGGGCAAGAAGTTCGTCGACGCGCTGAGCCTCCACAGCCATGTCGCTAACATCGGGGACGTGCGTTCACTAGTCATCCATCCCGCGTCGACCACTCATTCGCAGTTGACTCCGGAGGAACAGCTCGCCTCCGGCGTCACTCCCGGCCTGGTCAGGCTCGCAGTGGGCATCGAGGGAATCGACGACATTCTCGCCGATCTCGAACGCGGTTTCGCAGCGGCGGCGTCTTGACCATCAGCTCCGTGCACGACGCTCTGTCGGCCGCAGGATTTCCTGCGGCCGACGGGCGGCTCGGCCATGTCGACATAGGTGACCTCGAACTCGAAAGCGGCGCGACGCTGCGCGGTGTGACGATCGGGCTGCAGCGGTGGGGCACCATCTCGCCCGCTCGCGACAACGTGGTGCTCGTCGAGCACGCGCTGACCGGTGATTCGCATGTGTCCGGCCCTCCCGACGACGCCCACGCGTTGGCGGGGTGGTGGGACGGAATGATCGGCCCCGGCGCACCCGTCGACACCGACGAGTGGTGCGTCGTCGCCACCAATGTTCTCGGTGGGTGCGGCGGCACGACGGGTCCGTCGTCGATCGCGCCGGACGGCAAGCCCTACGGCAGCCGATTCCCGGAGATCTCCATCCGCGATCAGGTCGCCGCCGAGGCCGCACTCGCCGATGCCCTGGGCATCGAGCGTTTCGCTGCCGTCGTCGGCGGCTCGATGGGCGGCATGCGCACGCTCGAATGGATCGTCGAATACCCCGAACGTGTTGCCGCCGCGCTGGTTCTGGCCGTAGGCGCTCGCGCGACGGCAGACCAGATCGGCACCCAGACCACACAGATCGCGGCCATCATGTCCGATCCCGACTGGCAGGGTGGTGACTACTACGGCACCGGCAAGGCTCCGCTCACCGGCCTCGGCATCGCACGCAGGATCGCGCACCTGACGTACCGCACGGAGAGCGAGCTCGATCTACGTTTCTCGAATTCGCCTCAGGCGGAAGAGGATCCGTGGAACGGCGGTCGCTACGCGATCGAAAGCTATCTCCAGCACCAGGCCACGAAGCTGGTCGGCCGTTTCGACGCGGGAACCTACGTGCTGCTCAGCGAGGCGATGAACCGCCACGACATCGGCCGTGGCCGCGGCGGAGTCGAAGCCGCGCTGGCTCGCGCGACCGTGCCGACGATCGTCGGCGGCGTCGACTCCGACCGGCTCTACCCGCTGCGCCAGCAGAAGGAGATCGCACGGGGACTGCCGAACTGCAGCGGCCTCGAAGTGATCCAGTCACGCGACGGCCACGACGGCTTCCTCACGGAGGCAGGAGCGGTGGCGAAACTGCTCGGCGAGACGATGGACCAGGCACGACAGAACCGCAGCGCCGACAACTGAGCGGCGGGCGGTCAGTCGGTGCCCAGAGGATCGATGGAGGCGGAGAGAAACACGATGGCTCCGCCCACCAACGCCAGTGCGGCGACGTCGAATCCGCGGCTACGCACCTGAAGCAAGCCGACGCGGTTCTCCGGTAGACACAGGCGGAAGCCCGCCGCCAGAATGGTCGCCACACCGAGGACGAACGCGCCGCGCCGCCACCGGTCCGCGAGGACCAGCGCCAGCGCGGCGAGGATGACGAGCAGCACCACCAGCAACGGAAGGTTCTTGCGGATCCGCTCGCCCATCGGATCAGACCGCCGCGGTCGTCGCGTGCATCTGCTCGGCCCGTTCGACGACATTGGCCAGCAGGAACGCACGCGTCAGCGGTCCGACGCCACCCGGGTTGGGAGACAGGAAGCCCGCCACCTCGGCGACATCGGCGGCGACGTCGCCGCGCAGTCCCTCGTCCGTGCGCGTGACGCCGACGTCGAGAACGGCTGCACCGGGCTTGACCATGTCGGCGGTGACGATCCCCGGGACACCCGCGGCTGCGATGACGATGTCGGCACGACGAACCTCGGCGGCCAGATCCTTGGTCCCGGTGTGGCACAGAGTCACCGTCGAGTTCTCGGATTTGCGAGTCAGCAGCAGGCCGATCGGGCGACCGACCGTGACACCGCGGCCGATCACGACGGCGTGCGCGCCGTTCAGCTCGACGTCGTAGCGACGCAGCAGGTGCACGATGCCGCGCGGGGTGCACGGAAGCGCCGCTTCCTTGCCCAGCACGAGACGTCCCAGGTTGATGGGATGCAGGCCGTCGGCGTCCTTGGACGGATCGATGCGCTCGAGCGCTGCGTTCTCGTCGAGGTGCTTCGGCAGCGGCAACTGCACGATGTAGCCGGTGCACTCGGGGTTCGCGTTCAGCTCGTCGATGACGGCTTCGAGATCTGCCTGCGAGATGTCGGCCGGAAGGTCGCGGCGAATCGACGTGATGCCGACCTTCGCGCAGTCGCTGTGCTTGCCGCGCACGTAGGCGGCCGAGCCCGGGTCGTCGCCCACCAGAACGGTAGCCAACCCTGGCACGATGCCGCGCTCACGCAGAGCCGTCACACGCTGGGTCAGGTCGACGAAGATCTCGTCGCGGGTCGCCTTGCCGTCAAGAATTCTCGCAGTCACGGCTGCCATTGTTCCAGGCGACGCCGAACCCGTGTAGTCAACCCTCGACGGACAATCCGTGCGCCTGGGCGTACGCGACGGCCTGCGTCAACTCGATGCGCGCGCCGGTCACGACGGCGGCGACCCACAGGTTCGCGTCGACCCGCGCGCCTCGGAGGTCGGCCTCCTGCAGTTTCGCGCCCGTGGCCCGAGCGCCGGACAGGTCGGCCGACCGCAGCACGGCCTTGCGTAGATCGGTGTTCACGAGATTGGCCTCGGCCAGGCGACAACCGGTCAGGTCCATGCCGCGCATGTCCGCTCCCCCGAGCCCGACGAGCGTGATATCGACCTCGTCGAACGTCGACGGCCGCATCCGCGAATCGACGAACGTCGACCCGATCAGCGTCGAATTGCGAAACGTACTGTGCTGCAGGTTCGTTCGAGTGAACGTGCATGACCGGAAAGCGGTGTTGACGTGGACCGACTCGGTCATGTCCGTCCCGGTGAAGTCGCATTCGGTGAACACCACCGACGACGTCTTCACTCCGCTGAGGTCGGCATCGCGGAACGTGCACGAGACGTACTGCCGGTCCGTCCACTGCTGCTGGTCGAGTCGCGCGTCGGAGAAGTCCTCGCCGATGATCTGTTCGCCGTCCACCTGCTCCATCCTTGCGGTCCCGCTAGTGGCAGAGTGAACCGGGTGTTTCGACTCATGTTCTTCGAGCCCCGCATCCCACAGAACACCGGCAACGCGATCCGCCTGGTGGCCGGGACCGGGTGCGAACTGCACCTCGTGGGGCCCCTCGGTTTCGACATGTCCGAGCCGAAGCTCAAACGCGCAGGCCTGGACTACCACGACCTCGCGTCGGTCACCGTGCACGAGAACCTCGCCGCCGCCTGGGATGCATTGGCACCCGAACGCGTCTACGCCTACACCGCACATACGACGCGTTTTCACACCGACGTCGCGTACCAGCCCGGCGACGTACTGCTGTTCGGACCGGAACCGACGGGACTTCCCGACGAGGTACTGGACGACCCCCGAGTCACAGACAAGCTACGCATTCCCATGATCGCCGGTCGCCGATCGCTCAACCTCGCCAACTCTGCGGCGGTCGTCATGTACGAGGCGTGGAGGCAACACGGGTTCGACGGCGCGGTCTGAGTATCAGGTGTCGCTCCGGTCCGGTTCGGGCTCGGTCGCAGGCTCCGTGTCCGACGTCTTCCTCGCGGTCCCTCGAATCACCCGGACGACCCCGTAGACGACCCCGGCCGCGATCGCGAGCGCCCCGATCCACGGGATCGCGCGTCCCAGCGCGACGACGCCGTCGGCCATCGCGTCCAGCAGCGAATGCCAACCCGCGACGAGACCGTCCCAGAACGAATCGGGCCCAGGAGACGGCGTCGCATCGTCGGTGGTGAATTGGATTGTGATGGTGGACAAATCGACTTGGTCCGCAAGGTAGTTCTTCTGTGACGTCAGACTGTCCAGTTCGCCCTGCCTGCTCGACAGCGCGGACTCCGCTTCGATCAGATCCGCCGTGGAGGTTGCGCCGGCAATCAGCCCCTTCAGCCGATCGACGGACGCCTGCAGCGCACCGATGCGCGCATCGAGATCCTGGTACTGCATGGTGACGTCGTCGCGCGAAACGCTGACGGACGTCACCTTCCCGAGCTCCTCGATGCGGTCGAGGGTGCCGGTCAATTCGTCGGCAGGGATACGTGCGGTGATGGAACTGCTTGCCGTCGAATTGTCCGTCGCGGGATTCTCGGACCGATTGTCGACGCGTCCGCCCACCTCTTCGACGACGGACGTCGCGTCCCGTGCCGCCGCGATCGGATCGACCGCGGTGATGTAAACCTGGCCCGTCACAACCTCTTTGCGCTCCGACGAGTCCGACGAACCGGGCGCCTGATCCCGCGCCGCGGTTCCCGATTCGGGCGCAAGCGCCACGCCCGGTTGCGAAAAGGACTCTTCGGGCGCCGGGGCTCCGGAGGTCCCGTCCGATCCACCGCATCCCACGACGAGAAACAACGATCCGACCAGGGCGGCAACCAAGCTGCGCGTCATCCCAGGATGGTAGATCAGCGTGGCCCATCGGCGGGGAGTACCGAATCGTTACAGCTATAGGGATATCTCACTGATGACCTGAGCGCGGAACCGGGGTACGGTGTCCCGCACCGACCCATTTCGTTTCGTGAAGGAGCCTCCTGTTGTTCTCCGCTTCCACCGTTTTTTCTTCGCTCCGTCGCACGTCTCAGGAGAGCTCTTCAGCTCGGTTCGGTAGTCGAATCTCGCGCACGGCAGCACTTTTCGCTGTCGGTGGTTCAGTCGCCGCAGCCGGTTTCCTCGGAGCAGGCACCGCAGCTGCCGCTCCGGTGAGCTGTGTGTCGCCTCCCGCCGCCAACGACATTCGAGTCGACGGCACCGCCAGCTGCGGCGCGACATCCACCGGCCCCGGCATCGCGAACGCAGGTGCCGCAGAGAGCGGCACCGCGGTCAGCGTCACCGACGGCCCGGGCGCAACCACCACCTACGCCAACGGATTCGGAACGGCGCTCGGTGCATCGAAGAACGCGGGCACCGCCTACGCATGGGCTCTCGGCGGAGGCATCGCGCACTCCTGGGCCGACGAGGGCGCGACGACGGTGGCCGTCGCGGGCTGGGGCTCGGGGGCGACGGCAGAAGCTGCAGGCGTCGACTGCGTCGGACCGCTGTCGATGGCTCTGAACCTGAAGACCGGACAGTTCTGCATGCTCGGAAACTGACTCATTTTCTCGGGCGTCGAATCCCGTCACCGGCCTTCGGTGACGGGATTCGCTGTTTCTACGACCTTGGGTAGTACCTGAGGCCACGCCGGTTTAGGATTGACGCACTCGCGTCGTCAGGAGGATCAGTGACTGCCCTAGCGCCTAGGCCGACTCCCGCGGTGGAAGCGGCACGGCCGTTTCCGCCGCGGATGGGACCGAAGGGTTCATTCATTCACAAGGCGGTGACGACGACTGATCCCAAGGTGTTGGGGATCATGTACATCGCGACGTCGATCGCGTTCTTCTTGGTCGGCGGGTTGATGGCGTTGTTGATGCGCGCCGAGTTGGCTGTGC